>DASWYM010000149.1:0-3303 GCA_036404975.1 Chitinophagaceae bacterium | reverse complement strand
AGGCTGGCGTTGATATTGAAGCGGGGCGGCTGGGGTTGCGGCTGTGGGTCTGGCTGGGGAGCTGGCGTTGCATCCCCTCCCTTATCACAGGAAAGCAGGGTCAACAGCAGTAAACCCAGAGAAAGACCATACTTCTTTATGAGCGTAAAATTCATATGCAGTGTTTATCGTTTGGCTGGATCCACTTAGGGACCCATGAATCAGTCAAGCACCCTGAAACGGTTGTCTTCAATGGCAAACCGTATGGCATTGGGAGGGATGGGGCCTACAATTTCATAAACGCTCCTGCTCTGTGCCGATGAAGTACGTTTAGCACCGGAATATACCCAGGCAGAATTGTTACCTCAAAAGTATTCAGGTATTTTACAGGATTACAATACTTTTTTAGCTATTGACCATGATTTCTATCAGCCCATGCCGTCTGACAGGTTAATTATGCTCCTTTTGACCGCTCCTTTATCTGTACCGGACCGGTACTTTATTGATAGCAATGAATCGACAATGCCGCCCACTGGAATTCTCAGGCGCTGACGATGCAAGACAGGGAGAAGATTTTCACCTATAGAAAGCTCTATAGCCAGAGTATTCCAACAACAAAAAGCCCTGCTCTGGCTGGGCTTTGCTATTCTTTCCAAGAAAAGAAATAATCTATCAGTGTTTATTCATCCACCACGATGTTCAGCACTCGCAATTCCCGCCCCCTGAGAAGGGTCATGGAATAACCAGAACATCCGGGGCAACAGGTACCGAATGAGGGCATTGCAAAAACAGTATGGCACTGCGAACATAAGGCCTCTCCCCTAACCACTTCGATTTGCAGTTCGGCCTTATCCAGGATGGTGTCTTTCTTGAGGATGGACAGGGCAAACTGCAGGGCGTCCACTTCCACACCACTCAACTCGCCCACTTGCAGCCCCACGCTGGTAATGACCACCTTTCTGTCCGGTGGCGCCGCCTTTTCTGCAATGTCCAGGATTGATTGGGCTATGGATAATTCATGCATGATTAGTTCTGTTGTTTCACTCTTTTGACACTTGGGCCGCTTTTTCAGCCTGCAGTTTGGCGGAGGCCGCTTTCTCGGCAGCAAGTCTTTTCTTTTCTGCCGCATAGGCTGCCCGGCTTTGCAGGGCTTCTTCAAACAGGATATTCCAACCGTTGTTGATATTGTCCTCTTTCACTGCGCACTGTGCCGGTTGGTGGGTATTGTACAGTGCTCCTTCCTTGGGGCAGGAGCGGATACATTCTTCACAGAAGATGCAAACCGCCCGGTTGTAATAATACCGTTGCTTCCCCTCCATATCCTGCGAAAACACGATGGCACCCGGCGGGCAGGCCGACTCGCACCGGTGACACCAGATGCAAAGGCTTTCGTTAAAGCCGATGACACCCCTGTAATCTTCTGGTATAAAGGTTTTCTCAAAGGGGTATTTAACCGTTACAGGCCGCTTGAAGAGGTTTCCCAGTGCTTTAAAGAATGTTTTCATCTTCGTTGGTTTTATCACCTGGCTGTGCAGGACAGGCAAGGATCATATGATGCAATAATAGCCGGTGCGCTTCCGTATTCCGATCCCTGGAAGCCTTCCACCATGGCGGAAATGTTCGAAAAGGTGGGTGCCTTGATCTTCAGACGCTCCAACACCTGCGTTTTGTTGCCCTTGGCATAATAGAACAACTCCCCTCGCGGGGCTTCGATCCGCACCACGGCCTCACCATCGGGAAAGGCTTTGGTCTCGGTGACCAGGGCCGACTCGGGCAGGCCGTCGAGAACATTCTCAATGATCCGCATCGATACCTCTATTTCGTGCAGGCGCACGAGGTTACGGGCATACACATCACCGGAAGTGCCGGTTACAATGGTAAAGCCTACTTCTTTCCACGGCAGCAGGTCCTCCGTTTCGTTACGCACGTCAATAGCCAGTCCTGCCGCCCGCGCAAAAGGCCCTACCACGTTCAGCCGCAGGGCATCATCCCGGCTGATGGCGCCGGCACTCTTATTTTTCAGCGACAGGGTCCAGTTGTTCCTGAAAATGTCGATCAGTTCTTCCAGCTGGTGCCTGAAATGATCCATGCGCTCACGGATCATTAGGACCACCGTGGGCTTCAGGTCGCGGGCCACCCCTCCAACTATGGCAAAGTCGTACTGCACCCGGTTGCCGCACACGGCTTCCAGCAGTTCCATAAAGGCTTCCCGGTACTGCATGGTTTTCATAAAAAGGGCTTCAAAGCCGGAGTTCTCCGCCACGTGGCTGAGGCACAATAGGTGTGAATGGATCCGGTCCAGCTCGATGACTAGCATCCGGAGGTATTTCGCCCGGGGAGGCACCTCGATCTTGACCAGCTTTTCGGCCACCTGTGAATATGCCGTCGTGTGCGAGATGGAGCACAGGCCGCAAACCCGCCCTACCACAAAGCTCACCTGGCGGAACTTGAACTTCGTGCAACAGGCTTTCTCAATGCCCCGGTGCACATAGAACACGTTGGCGGCCGTATCCACGATCCGTTCGTTTTCGGTAGTAAACTTGAAGTGCAGGGGCTCCAGCAGCGAAATGTGCTGGGCGCCTACCGGTATTTCGTATTGCTTTCCCATTTTATTTTTTCTTTCTTAATGGTGCCATTTCAGAATCTTCCTCCAGCACAAAGCCTTTCCCGGTGTTTTCGATATGGATATCGATAAGGTCCACCAGTTCCGCCTCTGCCACCCAGGCAGAGGAGATGATCTCCTTTATCGAAGGAAGTTCTTCCTGGGGCTCTATAATGGTGTAAAAAGTAGTGATGTCATAAGGAGGATCGTAGTCGCTGAAGAACCACTGCACCTCTAGCTTCTCGCCCAGGTCCACCGCGTTCATTACGATAAAGTGATGCTTATCGGGCTGGTAAAAATTCCCTATATCTCTTTTGAGGCTTTCGACGGTTGTTTCTACTTTTTTCATGACGCAACGGGTTTTAATACTTCGGCTGCAATATTTCTCCGGTTCACCTGCTCTTCTTCTTCCACCGCTTCGTTCTTCAGTTTTATGGAGCCTTCCAGTTCTTTGGTTTTCTTTTCCAGGATTGCCAGCGCCTGCACCACCCCATCGATGATCTGTTCCGGCCGGGTTCCACAGCCGCACACATAAACATCCACGGGAATATACTGGTCTATCCCCCCCTCGCAGTTGTACATACCCCGGAACACTCCGCCCGTGCTGGCGCAGGCACCACAGCTGATCACTACTTTGGGCTCGGGCATCTGGGCGTAAATCTCTACCAACCGCTCACGCGAACGCTTGGTAACCGGGCCGGTTACCAGCAGGATATCCGACT
>DASWYM010000148.1:0-6462 GCA_036404975.1 Chitinophagaceae bacterium | reverse complement strand
TTTCCTGGCTACCCGGTACAGGTGCCTGGCATGCCGGGGGAAAGGGCAAAATAATCGGTGCAGGCAACGGTGTAGGGGAGGAGCAGAGCGTTGTATTCCTGCAGTGCGTTCCAAGGTCTGCAGGCGGTCTGCAACGTATTATTTTATAAGATGTTAGCTGACGGCCATCAGTGTGTTGCACGCACAGTATGACCGAAGGCCAAAAGCACTCCCCGCCAAATATCATCTTTCTTCCTGATGTTAGTCATATCCCTGCGCTGTACACATTGCTACTTTGAGCACGATTTTATTCCTACTTAAATTCCTTGCAATGGAACTAATTACCGATCCAGAAGTACAAGAGAGCCCGTCGAAGAAACCGGCCAACATAGAAATTATGGATGGGAACCAGGCGGCTGCGCATATTGCGTACAAAACCAGCGAAGTCTGTGCTATCTATCCCATTACACCATCTTCCTCCATGGGTGAATTCGCCGATGAGTGGAGCAGTGATGGTAAAACCAATATCTACGGCGAAGTGCCGCGGGTAGTAGAGATGCAAAGTGAGGCCGGTGCTGCCGGAGCCATTCACGGTGCCCTGCAGGGAGGTGCCCTTGCTTCTACGTTTACCTGCTCGCAGGGCCTGCTGCTGATGATCCCCAACATGTATAAGATCGCGGGGGAACTGACGCCGACCGTCTTCCACATTGCCGCCCGTGCGCTGGCCACCCACGCCCTTTCCATCTTTGGAGACCACAGCGACGTGATGGCGGTGCGCTCTACCGGTTGGGGCATGTTATTCGGAAACTCGCCCCAGCAGGCACACGATATGGCCCTGATCGCCACATCGGCTTCCCTGCGTTCGAGCATTCCTTTCCTGAACATATTTGACGGCTTTCGCACCTCCCACGAGCTGAACGAGGTGGAAGTGATCTCCGACGACATTATCCGCCAGATGATCTCCGACGAGGACGTAGCCCGTCACCGCAACCGTTCACTGTCGTCCAACAACCCGTTCATCCGCGGTACGGCACAGAACCCCGACGTATACTTCCAAAGCCGTGAGGCCTGCAACACCTTCTACTGGAACACCCCGGAGATCGTGGAGCAGACCATGCTGCACTTTGAAGCCCTCACCGGCCGTTCGTATAAACTGTTCGATTACTATGGTCACCCACAGGCAGAGCGCGTACTCATCATCATGGGTTCCGGTGCCGGCGCTGTAAAGGAAACCGTAGACTACCTGAATAACCACGGCGAGAAAGTTGGTTGCCTGGAGGTACACCTGTATCGTCCTTTCTCCATGCGCCACTTTATCAATGCCCTGCCCAAGTCGGTGAAGAGCATTGCCGTTCTGGACCGCTGCAAAGAGCCCGGTGCCATCAGCGAGCCGCTGCAGATGGACGTGATCAATGCCCTGCACTCTGCTTGGCTGGGCGATATGCCTACCGTCATTGGTGGCCGCTATGGTCTCGCTTCCAAAGAGTTCAATCCCGCGATGATCAAAGCCATCTTCGACGAGCTGCTCAAGAAGTATCCGAAGAAAAACTTTACCATAGGTATTGATGACGACGTAACCTTTACGTCGCTGTCTTACGATAGTTCCTTCACGCTCGAGGATAAGCACCTCTTCAGGGGCTTGTTCTTCGGCCTGGGTGCCGATGGTACTGTTAGTGCCAACAAGAACACCATTAAGATCATTGGCGATGTGACCGATAATCACGTACAGGGTTACTTCGTGTACGACTCCAAGAAGTCGGGCTCGCTCACGGTATCGCACCTGCGTTTCAGCGAGGAGAAGATCCAGAGTACCTACCTGGTCAACTCGGCCAACTTTATTGCCTGCCACCACTTCAACTACCTGGAGAAGTACGACATCCTGAAGGATGCCGAGGTGGGCGCTACCTTCCTGCTCAACGCGCCGTTCAATACCGATGACGTATGGAACCGCCTGCCGAAAAAGATCCAGGAAGAGATCATCGAGAAGCGCCTGAAGTTCTACGTGATCAACGCCTCCAAGGTGGCTCGCGAAACCGGTATGGGCAGCCGTATCAACTCGATCCTGCAGACCTGCTTCTTCGCCATCTCCAACGTTATTCCTAAGGATGAGGCGATTGCCTACATCAAGAAGGGCATCCGCAAGTCGTATGGACGTAAGGGCGAGGCCGTGGTGCAGAAGAACTTCGACGCCGTAGACCAGACCATTGAGAACCTGTTCGAGGTGGATTACTCACAATATACCATCGGTAATAAAGAGACTGAGAAGCTGAACTTCGACGGTGCGCCTTCCTTTGTACAGGAAGTGCTGTCAAGAGTAATTGCCGGCGAAGGCGACGAGCTGCCGGTGAGCGCCTTCCCCATCGACGGTACTTATCCTGCCGGAACCACCAAGTACGAGAAGCGTGGTATTGCCGACCAGGTGCCTGTATGGGATCCGCAGCTCTGCTCGCAGTGCGCCAAGTGCTTCTTTGTATGTCCGCACGCTGCTATCCGCGCCAAGGTGTACAGCAACGACCACCTGGCCGACGCGCCTGATTTCTTTAAGCACACCGCACCGATTGGTAAGGAGTTCTTCAAAGACCAGGAGTCATACACGCTGCAGGTAGCTGTGGAAGATTGCACCGGTTGTAACCTGTGCGTAGAAGTTTGCCCCATAGAGAGCAAGACCCAGCCCGGTCACAAAGCCATCAACATGCAGGAAATGCTGCCGTTGAAAGAGACCGAGAAGGCAAACTGGGACTTCTTCCTGTCATTGCCTGATATAGACCGCACCCGCGTGAACCGCTCTACCGTGAAAGGTTCGCAGCTGCTGGAGCCCCTGTTCGAGTTCTCCGGTGCTTGTAGCGGTTGTGGGGAAACCCCGTATGTGAAGCTGCTGACCCAGCTGTTCGGCGACCGTATGATGGTGGCCAACGCTACCGGCTGTTCTTCCATCTACGGTGGTAACCTGCCCACCACGCCATGGACCACGAACGCCGAGGGATGCGGACCCGCCTGGGCTAACTCCCTGTTCGAGGACAACGCCGAGTTTGGACTGGGTATCAAGCTGGCTACCGACCAGAAGCGTGAGTATGCCACTACTCTCCTGAAAAAACAAAGAGAAGAAATAGGCAGCGAGCTGGTAGACGCCATCGTGGCCAATGTAGGCGAGAACGAAGGTGCCATCATCGCTCAACGCAAGAATATTACCGAGCTGAAGCGCAGGCTCAGGGAAATGAACACCCGCGAAGCAGGCATCCTGCTGCAGGTGGCCGACGTCCTGGAGAAGAAGTCACACTGGATCATCGGTGGTGACGGCTGGGCTTACGACATCGGCTTCAGCGGCCTGGATCACGTGCTCTCCACCGGCGAGAACATCAACATCCTTGTGCTGGATACCGAAGTATACTCCAACACCGGTGGACAGAAGTCCAAGTCCACGCCGATCGGTGCTTCCGCTAAGTTCTCCATCAAAGGAAAGACCAGCGGTAAGAAGGACCTGGCCATGCAGGCCATCGCACACGGTAATGCTTTCGTAGCCGAGATCGCTATGGGCGCCAACGATGTGCATGCCCTGAAGACCATCCTGGAAGCGGAAGCTTATCCCGGACCTTCACTGGTGATTGCCTACAGCCATTGTATCGCTCACGGCTACGACCTGCGCCATGGCCTTGACCAGCAGGAGACCGCTGTGAAGAGTGGATACTGGCCCCTGTTCCGCTTCAACCCGCTCAAAGAGCAGGGACAACGCTTCGTGCTGGATAGTAAAGCTCCATCCTTAGGTCTTGAGGAATTCATGTACCAGGAGAACCGCTTCACTACCATCAAGAACCAGTACCCCGAGCAGGCCGCTCAGTTCCTCGATATGGCTAACGAGGGCTTGAAGCACCGCTGGGAGCGCCTGGAAGCACTCAAATCTCTATAGTCTTTTTTCGCATAGCAATAATCCGGGGGTCCTTTTCAGGACCCCTTATTTTTTTAGAGGCTACCATAAAACCGAGGATTACAAACCGCCCCTGTAGCGTATGCGGATCAGCCTTGTTTTGCCGTCATCATCATCCACCAGGGCGGCAATCAGCAGGGTGCCGTCTTCTTCTTTTTCCAACACTTCCAGCGATTCGATCTTGTGTACATAGGGCTTGCCACGACCATTGGTTACGGGCAGGGCATTCTTTACCTCGTAGGTATTGCGGTCCAGCAGTGCGATGAACGAGCCCAGCACCGGGCCGTCTTCGTTCCAGTTGGGCGTGTCTTCCACCGAAGCGCACACCAGCAGGTACTCGTCGTTCACCGTGCAGGCGCCCGAGAAGCGGGCTTCCCGCTCACCCAGCAGGGGCAGCCGCACCCTACGGTAGGACACAAAGGGCAATTCACTGGCCACGCCCAATGCAAAAGAGGTAAACTGGTTCCAGCTCACATTCATCACCGTATTGTTGCCGCGGTTGAACATCACCAGCGAGTCGGCGGCCTTGGTGGCACCCTCCAGGTTCCAGTGGGCCTCGGGGCGGTAGATCAACTGCTGCACTTTTTGGTAAAAAGGGGCGAGCGACACCTTTTGCTGTTGCGCCGGGTTGTCTATCGGGAAGAACAGCAGGGAGTCCCTTTCCGGCGACTGGCTGCCGGAGCCAAAAGCAAACAGGTAGTCCTTGCCATCCAGAGGGCCGGCGAGGGCGGCTTCGTAATCGGGCTTCAGGGGCCTGGGAATGCGGGTGTCGTAGTGTCCCAGGCCGATGATGGGTATGCGCTGCAGCCGGTTGCTCCCCACCGCCATATGGCCAATAAAGGGGGCATCATCGCTGACGATATAGATGGAGTCTTTATACAGCACCATTCCCGACCCGGCGGAAATGCTTTTCAGGATGTGTTCCTTTACCACCACGGCCGAAGCGGCGCCGTCTTTACCGGGGCGGCATTGAATACACAAGAGCAGGACGGCGGCAACAAAGCCAAGGCAATAAGGTATTCCGGGTCTCAAGATCAAAGCTGTTTAACAGGGTTGACTACGAATTTAATACCAGCCAATCACAACAGTGAGTCCCTGAAGGCGGGCACTGGCTATCGGACGGACCGGCGGCTGCAATACTACTCATTATCTTTTAGGTGGTAAAAACAACGCGTTTACCCGCGGGCATCATCCTGCTTGCGCGCTGGTGCTCGCCCGGTTTTTGAAGGGCTTGTAAGCAGATTTATGATTATGGAAGGCCAGCAATCTGCCCAGTTATATCATACCCTTACCATCAAGGCGATTCACGAAGAGGTGCCCAACTTCAAGACCTTTGTGCTCGAAGGCGAAGGACCCATGCGCTACAAGGCGGGGCAATACCTTACCCTGGTGGACACCACCAGTGGGGAGGAAGTGCGACGCTCCTATTCGATCGCTTCGGCACCTTCCCTTGGTGAGCCGCTGACCATTGGTGTCAAGCGGGTGGAGAACGGCTTTCTCTCCCGCTTGCTGGTAGACAAGGCAAAGGTGGGCGACCGCCTGCTCACCACCGGCACCGGGGGGCTCTTTACCTTGCCGGAAGACGCTGCCTCCTACCGGCAGCTGTACTTCTTTGCAGCGGGCAGCGGCATTACACCCATCTACTCACTGATCAGGACGGCGCTGCACGATCATCCGCACCTTCACCTGGTGCTCATCTACAGCAATGCCTCCCGCGAGAAGGCCATTTTCCGGGAAGAGCTGGAGGGCCTGGCGCAGCAATACCCCACGCAATTGCACATAGAGTTCCTCTATAGCAACGCTGCCAACCTGGGTAAGGCGCGCCTGTACCGCGAGCTCCTGCTGCAGCTGTTACAGCATCTTTCCACCGCACCGGTGTCCCAAACGCTTTATTATATATGCGGCCCGGAAGCTTATATGCGCATGTGCCTCTACACCCTGCAGGGCGAAGGCGTGCCGCCCGACAACATCCGCCGCGAGAACTTCGTTATCGAGCGCATCAAGCCGCCCCGGGCTACCCCGCCCGATACGGGACCCCACGAGGTGTTGCTCCTCCTGTTTGGAAAAGAATACCGCCTGCAGGTGCAGTACCCCGACACCATACTCAGTGTGGCGCGCCGGCAGGGCCTCGCCATGCCCTACAGTTGCGAGGTGGGCCGCTGCGGCAACTGCGTGGCCCTGTGCACCGGGGGAAAAGTGTGGCTTTCCTACAACGAGGTGCTGACCGAAAAAGAGCTCGCGAAAGGCATGATCCTGACCTGCGTAGCGCATCCTATTGAAGGGAACGTACGGGTGGAAATAACGGGGCAGTGAGTGGTGAATGGTGAGTGGTGAGTGAGGTCGTGAGACGTGAAACCTGAGACGTGAGAGAGGAGTCCATGGTCCATAGCCGATAGTCCATAGTAAAGTCAATAGGTCATTGGGTCATTGAGTCATATGGTTCCCTTCCTAATTCCTTATCCCTAATTCCTAATTCCTGCCCATCAAAGGGGGGTATAACCCATATACAACCCATATATAAGCCATATATAAGCCATATCTTAAAAGGTATGGGTTATATA
>DASWYM010000147.1:0-10002 GCA_036404975.1 Chitinophagaceae bacterium | reverse complement strand
TGGACTGATCCCTGGCGCGGCCAACGTAACGGGTAACATAGCCTTTACGGCCACCCTGGGGGTTATTTCCTTCCTGTATATCACCTTCAGCGGTAATAAGCACTACTGGGGACACATCTTTAACCCGCCCGTGCCGTTTGGTATCAAGTTCATCATGGTACCGGTGGAGATCCTGTCCATCTTTACGAAGCCTTTTGCCCTGATCATACGTCTTTTCGCCAATATGCTGGCGGGCCATATTATCATCATCTGTCTCGTGTCGCTGATCTTCATCTTTGGCAGCATGAGCAAGGCGATCGGCTGGGGCTTCTCGCCCATTTCTATCGGCTTCGCGGTATTTATCTACGTGATTGAAGTGTTGGTGGCGTTCATCCAGGCATTCATCTTTACCAACCTGACGGCGGTGTTTATCGGCCAGGCGGTAGAGGAAACCCACCATGGAGAAGACGATCACCACCAGGCGCCAACGGAGCCGGTGATCATTTAGGAAGTGAGTGATGAGTAATGAGTGGTGAGTGAAGAAGCAGTCTTTTTTTAAACCAATATAAAAGAACAAACATGGATTTATTATTCACATTGTTGAGCGAAGTGCCTTGGGCTAACGCTGGTGGTGCCATCGGTGCTGGTTTAGCAGCTATCGGTGCTGGTATCGGTATCGGACAAATCGGTCGTGGTGCTGTAGAATCAATTGCCCGTCAGCCGGAAGCTTCTAACGACATCCGCGCAAACATGATCCTGACTGCAGCCTTTATCGAGGGTGTGGCCCTGTTTGCCGTAATCGCCGGTATCCTGGCGATGTTCGTGTAAGCTCAATTTAAAAGATGACTGCACTCAAAGCACAGGGCGGAGAGTGCAGTTATTATCCCCATCTCCGCCTGAGGCGGAGAGCCTGGGGAAAGTTCTTAAAGACATTGGTTTAACCACAGAAAAACAAAAAAGTAACTAGAATACTACTATGGAATTGCTAACTCCCTCGTTTGGTTTGATCTTTTGGACGCTGCTGGCGTTTATCATTGTGTTTGTGCTCCTGCGCAAGTATGCCTGGGGACCCATCCTGAACTCACTGGGTGAGCGGGAAAAGACCATTGCCGATTCGCTGGCCACTGCCGAGCGCGTGAAAAGAGAGATGGCCCAGCTGAAAAGCGAGAACGAAGAACTGATGGCCAAGGCTCGTGAAGAAAGAGGTGTAATGCTGAAGGAAGCACGTGAGACCAAAGACCGCATCATCAATGAGGCTAAAGAGCAGGCTAAAGTGGAAGCCAATAAGATCGTTGCCGAAGCACAGCAGGCCATCAACGCCCAGAAGATGGCGGCCCTCACCGATGTGAAGAACCAGGTAGGCAAACTGGTGATCGAAGTGACCGAGAAGGTACTGCGCAGGCAACTGGCGGCCCCCGAAGCCCAGGAAGCCCATATTAAAGGTTTGGTAGAGGAAGTAAACTTAAGCTAAGACACAAGAAAACAAGAACCAGGGTTCAGGCTTGGCCTTGTACCTTGAGCCTTGAAAACTTATTTAATAATGCATAGTCCCCGTTTAGCCTCACGATATTCGAAGTCCTTACTGGACCTGGCCATTGAAAAAGGCCAGTTGGAGCAGGTGTATGCCGACATGCTGTACCTGCAGGACCTGAACCGCCAGAGCCGCGAGTTCCTGAACATGCTGCGCAGCCCCATCGTACCAACAGACAAGAAGCTGGCTGCAATTGACGCGATCACGAAAGGAAAGGTAAGCGAGATGACTGCGACCTTTAACCGCCTACTGGTAGCCAAAGGCCGCGAAGGTGAATTGCCCGAGATCATCAATGCCTTTGTGAAGCAATACAAGGAATACAAGAACATCCATGTGGTCAAGCTAACCACGGCAACACCGGTTAGCGATAGCATTAAAACAGCCATTGTTGACCGTGTGAAGCAGACCAGCAACATGGAGAATATTGAACTGGAAACGGTGGTGAACCCGGATATCATTGGTGGTTTTGTACTGCAGACAGGCGATAGGCTGGTCGATGCCAGTATAGCTTACGAGCTGAAAGAGATTTCGCGCGAGTTTGAGAACAACGACTTTATTTATAAGGTTAGATAATTGAAACAATAAACATTTTAATTCAATTCTGATATATGCCAGAAATAAAACCAGATGAAATAAGTGCCATTCTTCGCCAGCAATTAAGCGGCGTTCATACCGGCGCTGAACTGGAAGAAGTAGGAACCGTTTTGCAGATAGGTGATGGTATTGCCCGTGTTTACGGACTGGGCAATGTAAGTGCCGGTGAGCTGGTAGAATTTGAGAACGGAGTCCAAGGTATCGCCCTGAACCTGGAAGAAGATAACGTGGGTGTGGTATTGATGGGGGAGACGGGTAAACTGAATGAAGGATCCAAAGTGCGCCGTACCGGCCAGATCGCCTCTATCAAGGTAGGCGAAGGCATGGTAGGTCGCGTGGTGAACACCCTGGGTGAACCAATCGACGGTAAGGGACCCATCACGGGTGAGCGCTACGAAATGCCCCTGGAGCGTAAAGCCCCCGGTGTGATCTTCCGCGAGCCGGTAAAGGAGCCCCTGCAAACAGGTATCAAGGCTATCGATGCGATGATCCCCATCGGTCGTGGTCAGCGTGAATTGGTGATTGGCGACCGGCAGACCGGTAAAACCGCCATCTGTATCGACACCATCATCAACCAGAAAGAGTTTTTCCAGGCCGGTAAGCCGGTTTACTGTATATATGTAGCCATTGGACAGAAGGCATCTACTGTAGCGGGTGTGATGAAGACCCTGCAAGATGCCGGGGCGATGGATTATACTACTATTGTAGCGGCTTCGGCTTCCGATCCGGCTCCCCTGCAGTTCTACGCTCCGTTTGCGGGTGCTGCCATCGGTGAGTTCTTCCGTGATACCGGACGCCCGGCGCTGATCATTTACGATGACCTGTCGAAGCAGGCCGTGGCCTACCGCGAGGTATCGCTGCTGCTGCGTCGTCCTCCCGGCCGTGAGGCTTATCCCGGTGACGTATTTTACCTGCACAGCCGCCTGCTGGAAAGAGCGGCCAAGGTGATCGCCAACGACGAAGTGGCGAAGAACATGAACGACCTGCCCGAGTCGATCCGTCACCTGGTAAAAGGTGGTGGCTCGCTGACGGCCCTGCCGATCATCGAAACCCAGGCTGGTGACGTATCGGCCTATATCCCTACCAACGTGATCTCCATTACCGACGGACAGATCTTCCTGGAAGGTAACCTGTTTAACGCAGGTATCCGCCCGGCCATCAACGTAGGTATCTCGGTAAGCCGTGTGGGTGGTAACGCGCAGATCAAGTCGATGAAGAAGGTGGCCGGTACCCTGAAGCTCGACCAGGCCCTTTACCGCGAGATGGAAGCCTTCTCGAAGTTCGGTGGTGACCTCGACCCTGCTACCAAGGTGGTGCTGGACAAGGGTGCCCGTAACGTGGAGATCCTGAAGCAGCCCCAGTACGCGCCCTTCTCCGTAGAGAAGCAGGTAGCGATCATTTACCTGGGTACACAAGGTTTGCTGCGTGAAGTGGCCGTACGCAACGTGAAGGAGTTTGAAGAGCATTTCCTGATGGAAATGGAAAACAAGCTGCCCGATGTAATGGCCGAGTTCAAGCGGGGTAACCTGCCCGAGGACGGCATCAAGAAGATGGTGGACCTGGCAAACTCGATCATCCCCCAGTACAAGTAAAGAATAGCTTTGTTGATAGAACGAGCGGCTCCCAGGAGCCGCTTTTTTTATGGGCTTCACATAATTGCAATGGCTACAGGCAAGCCCAAAGGCTTTTTGTTTGGGCTACTTACTGGTTTCCCTTTGGGTTGTTTTTACTTTGTCCTTACCGTGCCATGCAAAGAGAACCTAAGGACAACCCAGGGAGAAGGTAAGGACAACCTAAGGACAACCCCCTGTGGAGAGAACAGGGATCAGGGATTAGGGATTGGGAAATAGGCGTTTAACGGACTAAATGGGTAAAAGGGGGTAAAAGCAGATCTCCAGGCGCTCAGCAGTAAAGTTTTTCCAGGAATTATATATGCATTTATGTTCTTGTATCTCAATAGGTAAGCATCTTTACCGGGAAAAAGGAACTAAATAGTCTGGATTGTAGTTTGGTTTATATCATAAACCAGTTTACCTTAGTAGGGAAATACTGGTTTATGAGAGTCCTTTTTTTCTTCTTCCTGTTGAATATCTCCCTTGGGGCAGCTGCCCAGAAAATCAGGGGAGAGGTCAAAGACCCCAAAGGGACGCCTGTGGTGGGCGCCAGCATCGCCATAAAGGACAGCTACGATGGGGCCACGGCCGACTCCAGCGGCCGGTTTTCTTTTACCACGGGTGAAAAAGGCGGGCAGGTGCTGCAGGTGACAGCGGTGGGGTACAAGCCCTGGGAGCAGTCGATCCGGGTGGAAGGCGAGCAGTCATTCATCGTGGTGCTGCGGGAAGAAGTGACGGAACTGAAGGCGGTGGTGATCTCGGCCGGTTCGTTCGAGGCCAGCGACCGGAAGAAGGCCACCGTGCTGAGCTCGATCGATATTGCCACTACGGCCTCTGCCAATGCCGACGTAACCGGGGCGGTGAAGACCCTGCCCGGTGCTCAGCAGGTGGGCGAGAGCGAAGGGCTCTTCGTCCGTGGCGGCACGGCTGCCGAAACAAAGACTTTTATCGACGGCACGCTGGTCAACAACTTCTTTTACAGCTCCGTGCCTGGCATTGCCCAGAGGGGACGCTTCTCACCCTTCATTTTCAAAGGAACCGTATTCAGTGCGGGTGGCTACTCGGCCCTCTATGGCCAGGCGCTTTCTTCAGCCCTTATCCTGGAATCAGTGGACCTGCCGGAGCAAAGCTCGGGTGCGGTAAGTGCCTCCTTTATTGGTGGCAGCGCAGGCTACCAGAAGCTTAACTGTCAAAAGACGGCCTCCTGGGGTGTTAGCTATGGCTACACGAACCTGGCCCTGGCATTTAAGGTGCTGAAACAAAAGCCGGAGTACTTCAACATTCCGCAATACCACAGCGGCGATGCCAACTTCCGGATCAAGACTTCCAATACCGGCATGCTGAAATACTACGGCTACTTCAGCCAGAACAGCCTGGGCCTGCGTAATCCCAGCCTCGATACACTGGGTTATAAAGACGCTTTCCGGCTGCACAACTTTAATATGTACCACAACCTGTCGTGGAGGGAGAACATAGGCGAAGGATGGAAGCTGACCAGTGGTGTGTCTTACTCCAATAACCAGGACGATATCAAAGGGTCGCTCGAGGATATGAGTAATCAGCAGGCAGTGGTTGCAGGCCTGGAGCAAAAGAACTTCATGGTGGACTTAAGAGGCAATTACTTCAATATAAAAGCAGTAGTGGAAAAACAGCTGAGGGGCTTGAGTGCCCTGCGCTTTGGCGGGGAATACAACTACAGCCAGGACCGGTCGGATTACACGTTGTACAACGGCACTAAGTATCCCGGTACGCTGGAAGAGCATCAGAAGGCAGGCTTTGCCGAAGCCGACTTGTATATCACCAACGATGTGGCTGCCAAAGTGGGTACACGCCTGGAACACTCCGCCCTGTTGAACAAAGTGAACCTGGCACCACGCGTGTCGCTGGCCTATAAACTGACCAAGGAAAGCCAGGCTTCGCTAGCGTACGGCATCTTTTATCAAACTCCAGAACAGCGCTACCTACCCACAGCGGCCGACCTGGATTTTGCGAAAGCCACCCACTACATAGCACAGTACCAGAAAACCACCAGCAAGACCACGCTGCGTGCCGAGGCCTTTTACAAGAAATACCGGAGCCTCATTAAGACTGCGCTTACCAATGGACGTGAAACGGCTATCTCTGACAACGGCTATGGCGAAGCCAAGGGGGTGGAACTGTTCTGGCGCGACAAGCAAACCCTCCGAAGTATGGATTACTGGGTGTCGTACTCGTACCTCGACACGAAGCGCGACTACCTGAACTTCCCTACCGCCATTGAGCCCAGTTTTGCTGCCCGCCATACGGCTTCACTGGTAGTGAAGCGTTTTGTCTCCCCGCTGAAAAGCATGTTCAATGCGTCGTATACCTACGCGTCGGGACGGCCTTACTACAACATCCGCTACGATAATGCGGACAGCAAGTTTACCATAAAGGACCAGGGCCGCACCATCGACTACAACAGCTTAAGCTTTAGCATCAACTACCTGCCCAACATATTTAAGAGCGGCGCCGGCAAGTACAGCGTGTTTGTGTTTTCGGTGACCAACGTGCTGGGCAGCCGGCAGGTGTTCGGATATAATTACTCCTACAACGGCCTGCGCCGGGAAGCCATCGTGCCCCCGACGAAGACCTTTGTGTACCTGGGGGCTTTTATCTCCTTTGGGGTGGATCGTAGTGAGGATGCGATCAACAATAGTTTGTGAGGAATTAGGTCCCGATAGCTATCGGGATGGAATTAGTAATTAGGATGAGAATGTCAAACACGTCATTAAAACCAATATTTAATATGAACGATCAGATAACTCCAATGGGCAAGGACCCGCACCTGTGGCACCTGGCACAACGCAGGGCTTCTTTTAAAAGGCACCTTGCGGCCTATGCGATACTCAACATCTTCTTCTGGGTGTTGTGGTACGTGACCCATGAGGGCGGTGAGCCCGATGGGCTTCCCTGGCCCGTGTGGCCGATGCTGGGTTGGGGCATTGGCGTAGCCTTTCACTATGCCTCGGCCTACCTCGCCACCGGTGACAACACCGTGGAGCGGGAATACCATAAACTGGTTCAACAACAAAACAAACAATAAACAACCGCATATGAAAAGAGTAATCTTCCTGGCCATCGGGGTGGTGATGGCTACCGTAAGCTTCGCACAAAGCGACAAGTACCTGAAAACCATGGAGGCTAAAGTGGCCGCCCTGGACACGACGCGCAACCTGGAGACCCTTACCGAATTAGGCAATGCTTTCGAGCGCATTGGTGAGGCTGAAAAAACACAGTGGCTGCCCTATTACTATGCGGCCCTGGCGCATGTCAATTCCGGCTACTTCCTCACCGGCGGGCAGATGGGCGGCATGGCTGCCACGCTGGACCCGATAGCCGACAAGGCCGAGAGCCTGATCCAAAAGGCCGAAGCCCTGAACAGGGACAACTCGGAGATCTTCGTCGTGAAGAAAATGATCGCCACCCTGCGCATGATGGCCGATCCTATGACGCGCTACATGCAGTACGGCCCGCTGGCGCAGCAGGCCCTGGAGACCGCGAAGAAGCTGAATCCTGCCAACCCAAGGGTCTACCTGCTGGAAGGACAGGACAAGTTCTTCACCCCCGAGCAGTTTGGCGGCAGCAAGACCGAAGCCAAGGCGCTGCTCGAAGAAGCCCTGAAGAAGTACGATGCTTTCCAGCCGGCTTCCGGCATTGAGCCTCGCTGGGGTAAGGGCACCACGCAGTATTTCCTTTCACAGATCAAATAGTATAGTATCTTATCACCATGCAAGAGCACTTCTCCCCGCAGCAAAGCCTGCAACTCATTCACTCGATGATTGAGAAAACAAAAGGCAGCATCAGTGAGAACCGGTTCTACTTCCTGTTCTGGGGATGGCTGGTCTTCCTGGCTATCCTCACCCAGTTCCTTTTAAAAGTGGTGTTCCTCTACGAACACCACTATTTAGTGTGGCTACTCACGATACCGGCCGTCATCATCACCATTGTTTATTCGGCCCGGCGGCACAAGCGCCACGTGGTGAAGACCTATATAGGCGAGAGTATGGGGTACCTGTGGACCGGTATCGGCATCGCTTTTTTCGTGCTCAGCATGATCATCTCTAACTCGCCGGGCGGGTGGAGCAACGGGTATCCGTTCTTTATTTTATTTTACGGCCTCGGTACCTTTATCTCCGGCAAGCTGTTGCAGTTCACCCCCCTGGTGGTGGGAGGGATCTTCAACTGGGCACTGGCCATTGCCTGTGTGTTTGTACCTTTCGACTACCAGCTGCTGCTGGCAGCCGCCGCTATTTTAACCAGCTATATCATCCCGGGCTACCTGATAAAGCCCAACCCATAAATTCGTCGTATGGAAGACAAACAAATTACTGAGAAGGAGAGCCTGCTGATCATCCAGCAAATGATCCACACCGCCAAGAACGAACAAAAGGACGACGGCAAGGCCTGGATCCTGTGGGGGTGGTTCCTCTTTGCCGCCTCCATCCTTACCTACTTCAATATGGAGTACGACTGGTTCAGTACCTTCTTCTTCTGGAACCTGTTCGGCGCCTTTAGCATCATTGCCCTGGTCTATACGGCCGTGAGGAGCTTCTTTACCAAGGGAAGTGCACGGGTAAAAACCTACACCGGCGACCTGCTGGGCAAGCTGAATGTGGGCTTCTTCCTCACCCTGATCCTGATCATTGTAGCCATCAATGTGGGGGTGCGCACCCCTGAAGTGACGATGACGCCCACCAAAGGCTTTTCACTCATGATCGGTCTCTATGCCTTCTGGGTGCTGATCTATGGTACGGCCCTCAACTTCCGGCCCTCCATCATTGCCTCTTTTGTCATGTGGGGCATTGCTTTTGTTTGCCTCTTCATTAATGACTTCCAGTGGATCATGGTGTTGCATGCGTTGGCAGTGCTGGCGGGTTATATCATTCCCGGGCACATGGCTAACCGGGAGTTTAAGAAAGTTAATCGTGCTATCCTATAAATAGAAAGTGTGTTTAAAGACCTGGACCCGATATTGCATTCACAACTACGCCTGGCCGTAATGTCTTTACTGATCAGTGTAAAGGAGGCGGAGTTTACCTTCCTCAAAGAGAAGACGGCCGCCACCGCCGGCAACCTGAGTGTGCAGGTGCAGAAGCTGAAAGAGGCGGGCTATATAGAAGTGACCAAGCAGTTCAAGGACAACTACCCCCAAACCACCTGTAAGATCACGCCGAAAGGCATTGAGGCCTTTGAGCAGTACGTGAAGACGCTGCAGCAGTATATTGGTGGAGAGAGAGGGGATTAGGAATTAGGAAGGTCGAATGACTCACTGGACTAGCTAGAAGCTGGCAGCTAAAAGCTAACAGCTCAAAAAAATAGAGGGGCTCCAAGAAAAGAGCCCCGTTTATAATCCGTACCTAAGAAATACTAACGTCTAATAAATCGTTCTACACTTCTTTCGGTGTTATTGACTACTTCTAATATATACGTTCCACTGGTGAATTTCCGGTCGAGGTTGATCGAGTAGGTATTGGATCCCTTTTGTGCGGTCTTGCGGGTGCTGAACACTTTCACCCCCACCGCATTGTAAACGTTGACTTCACTCTGCCCGGTCTGGAGAGACTGGTACGTGAAGACCAGCGTGGCTTCCACAGGATTTTGAACGATAAAGAGCTTTTCTGCAGCATCGGTCCTTTCTTTTACAAACACTACCGGTGAGTAGGATGTGCTGCCATCCCGGTTCACCATCTTCAGGCGGTAGTAGGCCGGGCTGCCCAGGGGCTCCTGGAAGCTATAGTATTCTTCTTCATCGCGGGCGGTAGTGGTTACCTGGCCTGCCTTGCTAAACTCCCTGCCGTCGCGGCTGCGCTCTACTTCAAAGTGCCGGCCCGACCCATTACCACTCACTACCCATTCCAATTGACTCTTTCCATTCACGGCTTTTCCGGTAAATGCCTTTAGCTTCAGGGGCAAAGCCGTGTGTTCTATCTCCGGGTTCAGAATAAGACGCACCTGGTCGTAGCAGCCTTGCAGGGTCTTGATCACGATGATCAGCTCCTGGTCCTGCGGCAGGAAGCTGGTGATAAAAGTCGTATCGTTGGCAACGTACTGGGTATCGGCCTTCAGGAAGTCGTCCTGGGCATCCCATTCGTCGTCTACAGGGCCATTGTCGGCATAGATATAGAGTTCGGCGGGGAAGGCATCTGTTACACCGGAAACAATGCGGTAGGCGACAAAAGAGGAATCTTCTTCATTCAATCCCCGCGAGATGTGTGCCTCTAAAAGCAGGGCGCCTTCGATCTCCATCTGCGACCAGCTGCCGTT
>DASWYM010000146.1:0-4705 GCA_036404975.1 Chitinophagaceae bacterium | reverse complement strand
TCCGTTCTGCAGCATAATCAATGATCGTATTGTCAATGCCGCACCACTGCAAAATGGTATTGCCTTTGGTGGAGGCCCCGTAGATATGAATGCGTTTGCCTTCTCTTTTCAAGGTCTTGAGCAGGCCGTATAACTCGCTCTTCAGCTTGGATATCCGCCGGTTGAACTCCTGGTAGGGCTTGTCCGTATCGAGTTCAAGGTCAAACTCCTTCTGGCGCACTTCACTTATAAGCCTGTGATTCTCGGCAGAATCGTAGGCGATATTCTCCTCGTGGGTAGCATAGCAACGGATGCTGCCTCCATTAATGTCGTTGAACTCGATCTTGAAGATCTTCATGCCCGCCTTAAAACAGATCTTCTCCAGGATAGCCAGGCTGTAGTATTCCAGGTGCTCATGGCAGATGGTATCATAAGAATCCAGCTCGAGCATGCGGGGCATATAGCTCATCTCCACCACCCATATACCCTCAGGACTTAATAGCTTCTTTATGTTCTGCACAAAATCCACCGGGCTCTCCAGGTCGTAAAACATGGCTATGGAGGTAATCACATCAATCTTCTTATCGCCCAGGGCCAGGTTAAGGGTTTCTGAAGGGAAAATATCCTGGACCACCGTGGCATGCTTCACTTCCTGTGCAATATCACTGGGGTCAACACCATACTTGTCATACCCCTCGGGATAATAACCCAACAGCGTTCCGTCGTTGCAGCCGATGTCCAATACGGCAGAACGCTCGCTCTTTAATAAAGGCACTACGGCATCAACAATACCTTTCAGGTGTGTACGCATGGTATTGTTCGTACCTGAACGGTACCAATAAGCAGCATATAAGATCTCGGGAGGAACGGAGTGTTGCATTTGCAACAGGCCGCAGGCATTTTCGTCAACTTCCGGGTTGCACCTTACCAGTACACAGGGAATTCTGCGGTTGGAAGGCATTTCTTTCCCGGGCTTTATGAACGACCCTTGTAAATATTGAGGTCCCAGGTTAACCATTTCCTTCAATGACGAAGACCCACAAACCCGGCAAGTGGTTCTAGTTCGGATATGCATGAAATTATAAGTTGAGTTTTTTGAAACAACGCGAATATAGAATAACCCCGTTTATAAACCTAAACCCGGCGCCCCAGCAGCCCCCTGTAAAGCCGCAGTCCCGGAGGCCCTCCCCTGCCCATTAGTTTTAACTGGCCGGTGACGAACGATGCCGGCCCACTCTCAAAGGCGTACCGGGCTTATGGCAACCTGGCTTTAAAGAAATCATTTAAGTAGTACTTTGCAGGCCTAATTGCAGTGGATGGAGACCCGTATTTCTATTATCACGATCTGTTTTAATAACCCAGGCGATGTAAAGGAAACCTGTGCCTCCGTAGACAGCCAGGATCAGAAACCCTTTGAACACTGGATCATTGATGGTTCCACAAAGCCTGACATCAAAGAATGGCTGGAGACGGAGCCACAACCAGGCTATAGAAAATGGATCAATGAACGGGATAAAGGCATTGCCGATGCCTTTAATAAAGGGATCCTCAGGGCCGGGGGCGATATACTGTACCTGTTGAATTCCGGGGATAAGCTATACGACAACACGGTCGTGACCAGAGTCGCGGTGGTCTTTGAAAAGGATAGCTCCCTTATGTGGTGCCACGGAAAGCTCAACCTGCACCGGGGCGGCAAGTGGGTGATCGTTGGCAAACCCTTTGAAAAAGAAAAGCTTTACCGGGGCATGCGGTCCGTATTTCACCCCACCATGTATATCAGAAAGGAGGTATACGAGCGCCGCGGCCTCTATGATACCCATATTAAAATGGCCATGGACTACGATTTCCTGTGCCGTATTGCCGATGAAAAGTTTGCCTTTATTGATTATCCATTAGCCACTTTCGATCCCACGGGGGTTAGCTCCACCCGGTACATCGATGCCATGAACGAATCTTTCGAGAGTTACCGGAAATATTACGGCCCCTCCGTCAAACAAAAACTATGGGGATTGCGGTTAAGATCCCTACACTATTTACTGGAAAGTCCTGTCGGCAAATGGTTATATAAACTAAAAGTAAAACTGGGAGGTGAAAACTGGTAAGCCTTCTCCCTCCTTCCTGGGGCGCCTGCCACTTTCCTGCAGTCCGGCCCGCTAGGATTGTCCTAGCTTTCACTACCGATTGCAGGGTATTAACGGACCAGGGTAACCAATCCTTTTTTATTGATATCCCCGCAAATGGTAGTCCCCTTTATTAAGTACACGAATACACCCGAAGGCTGGTCTATTCCTTTATAGCGGCCGTCCCAGCAGTCGGACGAGTTGCTGGTAGCGTACACTTTCTCGCCCCACCGGTTATAGATGGTCAGCGAGAAGTCTTTTACCCCACCCCAGTGCCTTACTCCAAAACAATCATTTTTGCCATCCCTGTTGGGCGTAAAGGCCGAAGCTACATAGAGCCTGTTGGTCCCGGTAGCATCAAACTTTACTGTTATGCTATCCATTGAATAGCACCCTTGCAGGTTCAGTACTTTAACCTGGTAAGTGGTGGTCTGTAAGGGTGCAGCCACCGGGTTGTTTATTGTGGGATCCGACAGCCCCTGTGCAGGAGACCACTCATACCGGTTTCCGCCGGTTGCCGTCAGCTGTGCCTGGAAATTAGAGCAGTCAATATCATTGGACTTCATAACGGAGGTCAAAGGCTTTGGATTTACCTGCACTACCGTAAACAGGGAGTCTTCCACATTGCAGGTCCGGCTCCTGAGGATCACCTTATACCGGGTGGTCTCGGAAGGGTTCACCTGTATAACATCAGAGCCGGGCGAAAGCAAAGCAGCATCCGGGCTCCACCGGTACTCGTCGGCTCCCGATGCCTTCAGTTCTACCGTATCACCCAGGCAAAGAGAAGTGGTTGAGGGTGTTATCTTGAAATCCGGCCTGGCAAAGAGGGACAATTGTACCGAATCGGTAGCGGAGCATCCATTCTGCCCCTTTACGCGAACCGTATACTTCGTAGCAGCGGCTACCGTAGAAACCGGGTTGGCACTGGTGGTCGACGACAGTCCTGTGGCAGGGTACCACTCATATTCCAAACCGCCCTGGGCATACAGCTGCACCGGGGTGTTCGCACAGACCGTTGTATCACCTGTCATTGAAATGGACGGTGACGGCTTTACATTCACCTGCACGCTTCCAGTGGCATAACACCCCCCGTTGCTGGCCGTAAGTGTATAGGTGGTAGTTGCAGCCGGTGATGCCACGGGACTGGCACTACCCGGGTCCGAAAGGCTGCTGGCCGGCGCCCAGCTGAAAGTAGCCGCAGATGTAGTTTGGCTATTCAGAACCAACGACTCCCCCTGGCAGATCGTTGCTTCCGCCATAAGCGTAAGGGTTGGCTTTTCTACTACCGTTATCGCTATCGTATCCCTTGCAGAACAGCCGTTCGGAAGTACCGCTTCAGCGTAATAGGTAATGTTCTGTGTGGGACGGGCAGTCGGTTGGTTAATAGCGGCATCACTTAGAAACAGAGCGGGCGACCAGGCGACAGAGACCCCTACCCCTGCATTGCTGTTTAGTTGAAGGGTCGAGTCTTTACATATGGTTGCATCAGGTCCCAGGTTGATTGCAGGTCGCTGAGACACGGTAACTTTTACCGTATCCGTTTTCATGGCTACGGGCCCAAAAAAGATATCATCCAGGGCAAAGTCGTTACCCGAGTAGCCCTGGTTCATATTGACAATTGATATCGTCGCCGAGGTAGTGTCGCCGGCGTTCCAGGTAGAATAAAACTGTTCCCATACACAACTGCTGGCATTGGCGGTAAATACATTATCCAATAGTTGGCCATTGATGGAAAACTGCAGTTGGGCCGGGTTGAGGGTAGTAATGGTTTGCAGCCAGGCGGAGAAGGCATAATTGGTATTCCGGGTCACCGGTACGGTTTGGCTCCATACTTTTACATTGGGTTGCTGGGCACCATTGACCAACAGCATCTTTCCGCTTCCAGAAGTATGATCCACACAAGGCGTCATGCCGGAATGCCAGGCAGTTATGTTGGAGCCCACATAGTAGACACCCGCATTGAATCCCGAACCGGAATAGGTATAGCCGGAGGTAAAGCCTGTATGATCATTACTGAAATCACCGTTGACAATAAGGTTCGTTCCCAGGGAAAGGGAATTCAATGTATAGGTTGTGGTCACCGCGGGAAAAACCTTAATGGCCGAATGGCCGGTACCAATTGTATTTACCCCAACCCTCCAGCAAAGATCAGCACCGGGAGTGCTGGTATTCAAAAGAACGGTATCCCCGGCGCAGATTGTCGTGTCCCCGTTGTTGATCAGGCGCGCATCAAAGTCCATGAGCACCGGCACTGACTTAAACACACTATCGATACAGCCGTTCTCGTATTGAACTTTTAGTTTAACGGGATAAGTACTAAAGTCAGGATAAGTCACAAGGGCATTGGATCCGCTTCCGGTCTGCCCATTGCCATAGCTCCATTGATAGGTTTTAACATTGGGTAGTTCCGTATGAAAACGCACCTGCAAAGGAGCACAGGGACTTTGCAGCGAAGTGAATTCGGGCTTCACCAGGTTGTCACACACTTTAGTCCCGCAGGAGTCCACCACCAGGGTACAATTGGGATTGGTCTGGTTAATCGAGGCGCTACCGCCCAGGGTACCGTTCCAGGCAGGATTACCCTGTTTGTTCAGCAGGTTATCAAA
>DASWYM010000145.1:0-15304 GCA_036404975.1 Chitinophagaceae bacterium | reverse complement strand
TTCGCATTATCCGGGTTGGTATATCCAAAGGATGAGGCTATTTCCTGCATGCTCTTCTTTTGCATATAAAAAGCTTCCAGCAGGCTTTTACAGGGTTCTCCCAGGCTATTGATCGCCTTTTCCATCAGCACAAACTCCGTATCCCTCCGCTCGTGTTCCTCCAGATCGTCCTCTACGGCTACCGCTTCCTCGTGGCTGTCACTGTTCAGGTGAAACCGGTTCTGGTGCATCAGTCGCTTCAGCCAAAGCCGTCGGCTCACGGAATAGACGTAGGTTTTGATCTGACAGTTGAGTTCGAAGGTCCCGGATTTAACTTTTTCATACAGTACGATCAGGGCTTCCTGGAAAATGTCCTTGGCATCATCGGCACTGCCACTATTGTTCACTACCAGCGCCTGTACCATATTGTAGTTTTCCTTATAAATGGTCTCAATCGCCTTCTTATCGTTATTGGCCAGGCCCTGTAGGATCAGTTTTTCGTTTACTTCTGCCTTCAATGTGTCTCTATTTAATACCGAACGCTAAAAATAGTAACCCAAACCAAGGGTTAAAAAATTTTTTAAGGGAACCCGGGTTACCTTTTTCAAATAAGGGTATTAATCCCAGTAAATAAGATTCAAAGCTTTAAACATTAGTTATGAAGAGGTTTTTTGCCATTTTAAGCGCAGCAGTTATCCTGGTAGCTTGTAATAATGCTAGCGAATCCACTGAAGAAGTTCAGGATTCCGTACTGGAAACGATCGACTCTACCGGTGATGCCCGGATTGATTCGGTAAAAGAAGCTACCGACAGCCTGGAGGAGAAAGTAGAAAATACGTTCGAAAAGACCGATTCGGCTAATAAAGAGATCAGCGAATCAGCCGAAGGAAAGAAGGATTAAAATCCTGCCAATGAGAAAGGTAATAGGATTGATGAGTTTAGCTCTTTTGCTGGCCTCGTGCAACAATGAAGGCGATTCTACCGAAAGGAAGCTCGATTCATTGGAGACCAGGATAGATACCACCGCGGAAAAAGTGTGGGACTCTACCAAAGCCAAGGCAAAAGAGTTGAAAGAGCGCATCGAGCAAAGGATAGAGCGCCGTGATTCGGTAGACAGGAATGACAGCCTTTAAAAGGCTCCTATTTGAAACAATAGAGTTACAAACCCTCAACTTAAAAAGAGACAATTCATGAAAAAGTTCTTATTAGCTATTGGGATAGCAGGCGTATTGACAGCTTGTAATAATGCTTCCGATTCGGCTGCGGACGCCCAGGATTCTCTGGATTCCGTCGCTTCAGAGCGCAAAGAAGTAATCGATTCTTCAGCTGAAGCCCGGAAAGATGCCATTGATTCCACAACAGAGCAAAAGAAAGAAGCTCTTGAGGAAAGGGATTCCCTGGATCGTGAAGATTCGGACAACAAAGACTAAGGAATAAGTTTTTTTAATAATTAAATCAATACAACACAATGAAAAAGGTTTTAGCAGTTTTAGCTATCGCTGGTACTCTGGTTGCCTGCGGTAACGAGTCAGAAACAACAGAAACAACAGACACAACGACAACAATCACTACCGATACACTGACCACTACTCCGGTGATCACTGACACTACTACTACTGTCACTACTGACACTACTACTACTGTCACTACTGACACTACTTCTGCTCAGTAATCAGCAGTTTAGTATCAGCTTGCCAGGAGTTTAGGTAGTAAGAGAACTATTTATATGGCAAGCAATCGTTAGGAGCCGCCTGTATCAGGGCGGCTTTTACATTTTAGTCCCACCTGAACATGTAAACCTGCCGGGTGCTGTTGCCGCAAAGAGATGCCCCGCATATTGCTCCAAACGGGTAGCCATAGCCACTTTTTGCCTTTTTCTTGTACGCCGATCAGAAGCGGCGTAAATATGGCGTAGGTAAGGAACAAATCCGCACCAGGGTACTTGGAATCAGGAAGGACCTGGGAGAAAACAGGCTGCAGTTCGTGTGATGATCCGTTAAGCACTGCAAAAAGGAGTCATTAGCGTGCAGGAACAGCTTTGAGCCATGGGTTGCGTTCTATATGTTCTTCTCAAAAGATTCACTTTTGTCGCCGCCGGGCCCCTGGTCTTCCTGCACGCTAAAAGGTAAACTGCCTTACCTTTGCCCAAATTATAGTATGAGCACGTTTGTAGAGCTTGGATTAGATAGTAAGCTGTTAAAGAGCATTGAGGAACTTGGATTTACCCAGCCAACCCCTATACAGGAAAAGGCTATTCCGGTGTTGCTTTCCGGAACCAAGGACCTTATCGGCCTGGCCCAGACCGGCACGGGTAAAACCGCAGCCTTTGGCCTGCCCCTGTTACAACTGATAGAACCTTCCAAAAAATACCCCCAGGCACTGATTGTATGCCCCACCCGCGAGTTGTGCCTGCAGATCGAGAAAGAGATGGAGCATTTTAAAAAGCACCAGTCCAGCATCCACATTGTGGCGGTGTATGGCGGATCTTCTATTTCGCAACAGATCAGGGATATCCGCCGCGGCATTCACATCGTGGTAGCCACCCCCGGACGTCTTATTGACCTGATCGAACGCAAGGCCATTAACCTGGAGCAGATTAAGTACGTGGTACTGGATGAAGCCGACGAAATGCTGAACATGGGTTTCAAGGAAGACATTGAATTTATCCTTCAGAACACCCCCGAGCGCGACAGCACCTGGCTGTTCTCGGCTACCATGCCTTCCGAGATCCGCAATGTGAGCAAGCGCTACATGAAGAGCCCGGTTGAGATTACGGTGGGCAAGATGAATACCGCCAATAAGAACATTGATCACCAGTTTGTGGTGACCACAGCCCATCACCGCTATGAGACCCTGAAGCGCCTGATCGATTTTAACCCCGGTATGTACGGGATCATCTTTACCCGCACGAAGGCCGACGCCCAGGAGATCTCAGAAAAGCTGACCCGCGAAGGCTACGACATCGATGCACTGCACGGCGACCTGACGCAGGCCCAGCGCAATAAGGTGATGGATGAATTCAGGGATAAGACCCTGCAGCTGTTAATCGCCACGGACGTAGCAGCCCGTGGTATCGATGTGTCGGGTATTACGCACGTGATCAACTTCGAGCTGCCCGATGACGTGGAGGTCTATACCCACCGCAGCGGCCGTACCGGCCGGGCAGGGAAGACCGGTGTGTGTCTTTCCATTGTACACGTCCGCGAAACCGGCCGTATCCGCCAGATAGAGCGCATGGTGCAGGTGCCCTTTCACAGGCTGGAGATTCCCTCGGGGAAGGACGTATGCCGCAAGCAGTTCTACTACTTCATGGACAAGCTGCTGCAAACCGATATCAGTCATGGTGACTACGAAACCTACCTGCCCATGCTGCAGGAGAAGTTTGCCGATGTAAGCAAGGATGAAGTGCTTAAGCGCGTGGCGGCTATGGAGTTTGACCGCTTCGTGAAATATTATGAGAATGCAGAAGACCTGAATGCCCGTGAGCGCAAGGATGAAAGGGGGCGAACAACCGAAAGGCGGGAATATGCCGGGGATAAAAGAAAAGAAGGCAAGGGCCGCGAGTACGGTGGCAATGGCAACTATACACGTCTGTTTGTGAACCTGGGTACAAAGGATGGTTTCTTTAAGGCTTCTTTCCTGCAGTTTATCCTTGATATGAGCGACCTGAATAAGGAAGTGCTGGGACGCATTGACATGAAGGAAATGAACTCCTGGATCGAGGTCGATAAATCCGCCGCAAACCAGATGATCCGCTCGCTGGATGGTAAAAAGTACAAAGGCCGCCGGGTGCGGATGAATGAAGCCGACTCGGTGAGGCGATAAAATATTTATAAATTTTTCTGATTCACGACTGATTTCTTATATTTACAACTCATGATCATTGCAAAGGCATACCGTTATTTTTATTTTTACTTCTATTTTAGAATAGAGCCGGGTGCGCTTTTGTTGAATCGTAACTAATTATAAGTAATCAACATAAAGAGTCCCGGCCAGAAGCCGGGACTCTTCTTTTTATGAAGAAGAAGATTTGTATACAGGGTTTTGAAGGCAGTTTCCACCAGGTGGCCGCACAGTCCTTCTATGGTAAAGGAGTAGGTATCCTGCCCTGTTTTACCTTTAAAGAACTCATTAAGCTCTCCGGAGATAAGCACGAGAGTGACGGTGGCATCATGGCCATCGAAAATTCCATAGCCGGGAGCATTCTGCCCAACTACGCCCTGTTACAGAAAAGCAAGCTGAAGATCACCGGTGAAGTATATTTACAGATCCATCAGAACCTGCTGGCGAACCCGGGCGTGCAACTGGAGGATATCCGCGAAGTACATTCCCACCCCATGGCCCTGCAGCAGTGCCTTACTTTCCTGGACCAGTACAACTGGAAACTCGTTGAGACGGAGGATACGGCCCTGAGCGCTAAGTATGTTCACCAATACAAGACTAAATACATTGCGGCTATTGCAAGCCGCCTGGCCGCCGACCTGTACCACCTAGAAGTGCTGGCTCCCAATATTCAGAGCGAGAAAAGCAATTACACTCGCTTCCTGGTGCTGGAAAGAGAAGATGCACTGGAGCCCATAGCCGATGCCAACAAGGCTTCGGTGAATTTCCATACCGATCATACCCGCGGCAGCCTGGCGCGAGTGTTGACCCGGATAGCGGAAGGAGGGATCAACCTGAGTAAGCTTCAAAGCTCGCCTATACCCGGCACCGAATGGAAGTATAGCTTTCACGCCGATATGGAGTTTGACCATACCGACCAGTTTCATAAAGTGATCGAAGAGATCAGACCCCTGACCGAAGACATCAGGATATTTGGTGTATATAAAAAAGGAAAAACCATTCGCTAATTATGCAAGTTGCCCGTCGTTTAGAGTCCATTAATGAGTACTACTTCTCGCAGAAGCTCCGCCAGATAGAGGAGCTCAATAAAACGGGAGTGCCGGTAATCAACCTCGGGATCGGTAGCCCCGACCTGCCGCCCCACGAAAGCGTGATAAAGACCTTGCAGGAGGAAAGCGGAAAGTCCAATGTGCATGCCTACCAGGGATATAAAGGCGTAAAGCCCCTGCGCGATGCTATGGCGGCCTGGTACGCAAAATGGTATGGTGTACCATTGAATCCAGATACCGAGATACTTCCGCTGATCGGTTCCAAAGAGGGTATCATGCATATTTGTATGACCTTCCTGAACGAAGGCGACGAAGCCCTGGTGCCCAACCCGGGTTATCCCACCTACCGTAGTGCGGTGTTACTCGCTGGTGCTGTCTGCGTGGATTATGACTTAAGAGAAGAAAATGACTGGGCCCCGGACTTTGCAGCCCTTGAAGCAATGGAATTGAGTAAGGTTAAGATAATGTGGGTCAACTACCCGCATATGCCTACCGGTCAGCTGCCTACAGAAGACCTGTTTGAAAGGCTGGTTACCTTTGGTAAAAAACATAACATACTTATCTGCCACGATAATCCTTACAGCTTTATCCTGAACGAGAAACCGGCGAGCATACTGGCAGTGGAAGGAGCTACAGAGACTGCCCTGGAGCTTAACTCGCTCAGTAAGTCACACAACATGGCGGGCTGGAGAGTAGGCATGCTTTGTGGGGGAAAAGATAAGATTGACGCTGTGCTGCGCTTTAAGAGCAATATGGACAGCGGTATGTTCCAGCCGCTGCAAATGGCGGCCGTGAAGGCCCTGCAACTGGAGCAGGAGTGGTACGATTCGCTGAACAGGGTGTATGCGCGCCGCAGGGAAAAGGTATTTGACCTGCTGGAGCTCCTGCATTGCACCTTTTCAACGGAGCAGTCGGGTATGTTCATCTGGGCGAAGATCCCATCAACTTATACGAGCGGCTATGAGCTTAGTGATGAGATACTGGAAAGAGCGCGGGTATTTATTACCCCCGGGGGCATCTTTGGGTCGGCGGGTGATGGCTATATAAGAGTGAGCCTGTGCAGCCCGGAAGAACGCTATGTGGAAGCTAAAAAGAGAATAGAAAACAAAGGATAATGGTTGTTACAATTATTGGCGTGGGATTGATCGGGGGCTCGCTGGCCATTGCCCTGAAAGAGAGGGACCTGGCTGAAAAAGTGATTGGGGTGGAAAGTAACCCTGCCCATGCCGCGAAGGCATTGGAAATGGGATTGGTAGATGAAATAAAGGAAGAGGAGGACGCGGTGGCTGAAGCTGACCTGATAGTACTTGCGATTCCCGTAGATGCCGCGGAGCAATTGCTGCCCGGGGTGCTGGATAAAGTTAAAGGGCAGGTGGTAATGGATGTTGGCTCGATAAAAGGTGGGATCATGGAGGTGATAAAGGACCATCCCCGTAAGCGACGCTTTGTTCCGACGCATCCCATGTGGGGAACGGAGTACAGTGGGCCTGAAGCAGCTGTTACAGGGGCTTTTTCAGGCAAAGCCACTGTGATCTGCGATAAGGAAGAAAGTGATGTCGATGCGCTGAAACTGGTAGAGGACTTGTACCGGGACCTGGGGATGACACTGGTCTACATGGATGCCTACGACCATGATGTGCACGTAGCCTACGTCAGCCATATTTCGCACATTACATCTTTTGCGCTGGCCAATACAGTGTTGGAAAAAGAGAAGGAGGAAGACGCCATCTTCAGCCTGGCCAGTGGTGGTTTTGAAAGTACGGTGCGGTTGGCGAAAAGTAATCCCAGTATGTGGATACCCATCTTTATGCAGAACCGGGAGAACGTGCTGGATGTGCTCAACGAACATATCAGCCAACTCCGCAAATTCAAGGCCTGCCTGGAGAAGGAAAACTATACTTACCTGAAGGAACTTATCGAGCAGGCAAATAACATTCGTAAGATCATTAAATAACTATAGTCAACCACATTAACTCAAAAACATAAAACATTCTATATGCAAACGGCAGAAACGGTAAACAAAGAAGGCATCCTTGAGAAGTGGAACAAGCGCCCACTGATCATCTCCGGTCCCTGTAGTGCTGAAACCGAAGCACAGGTCTTAGAAACAGCCACCCGGCTGGCAGCCACCGGCAAGGTGGACATCCTGCGCGCGGGCATCTGGAAACCCCGGACGCGACCCGGCAGCTTTGAAGGTATCGGCACCAAGGGGCTTCCCTGGCTGCAGCAGGCCAAGAAAGCTACCGGTCTTCCTATAGCGGTAGAGATCGCTACCGGCAAACAGGTAGAGGATGCCCTGCACTTTGGTGTGGACGTGTTGTGGATCGGTGCCCGTACGACCGTGAACCCTTTTAGCGTACAGGAAGTGGCCGATGCCCTGCGGGGAGTGGACGTGCCGGTGCTCATCAAGAACCCCATCAATCCCGACCTGGAACTGTGGACCGGTGCAGTGGAGAGGGTGGCAAAAGCAGGCATCAAGCACATAGGCCTCATTCATCGAGGGTTCTCTTCATATGGCAACACGGAATACCGCAATGCCCCTATGTGGCACCTGGCTATCGAGATGAAGCGGCGGAATCCCGACATGCTCCTAATCAATGATCCTTCGCATATCTGTGGCCGCAGGGATATCCTGCTGGATGTGGCGCAGCAGGCTATCGACCTTGACTTTGACGGCCTGATGATCGAAAGCCATATCGACCCCGATAACGCCTGGAGCGATGCCAGTCAGCAGGTGACGCCCGAGCGCCTGGCCGAAATGCTTGACGAGATCATCTGGAGAAAGGAAGACGTGAACAATGAAGAACTCCACTCGGCCCTTGAAAAGCTCCGCCAGCAGATCAACCACCTGGATGATGAACTGATCCACCTGCTGGGACAGCGGATGAAGATTGCCGAGAAGATTGGTCAGTACAAGAAAGACAACAACATCACTATTCTTCAAACCAAAAGATGGAATCATATCCTCGAGCGGGCGTATAAAAAAGGGGAGAAGTACAACTTAAGCAAAGAGTTTGTAACGAAATACCTCGATGCCGTGCACATGGAAAGTATCAATCACCAGAATAAAGTGTTCCATTCCTAGGATATGATTACACGCAAGATCAGGTTTAGCAGCCAGACAACGGCATTTTACTTCAATGCTTCCTTTAGTGCACTGAAGGAATTGGTGCCGCAAAAGACCACGGTGATCATTACCGATGAGAACATCTTCTCGGTCCACCAAAAGCGGTTCAAAGGCTGGAATACTATAGTCTTAAAAGCCGGGGAAGAATATAAGATCCAGGCTACGGTGGATTCGGTGATAGCACAGCTCATCGAGATGAAGGCGGACCGAAATTGGACCCTTGTAGGCGTGGGCGGAGGCGTGATTACAGACCTCACCGGTTATATTGCTTCCATCTATATGCGGGGGATCTCTTTTGGCTTTGTGCCTACCACGGTCCTGGCAATGGTGGATGCAGCGATAGGAGGGAAGAACGGTATAGACGTGGGCGTATACAAGAACATGGTGGGCGTCATCCGCCAGCCGCAGTTCCTGCTTTATGATACATCGTTTTTGAAAACACTCCTGGATGCAGACTGGTGCACCGGCTTTGCGGAGATCATCAAGCACGCAGCCATCAAGGATGCGCCGATGTTCAAGGAACTGGAAGAAAGTGCCATCATCAATTTCCAGCGGAAAGCCCCGGCCCTGCAGAAGCTCATTCAGCGAAATGCCCTGCTGAAGACTAAAGTAGTGCAACTGGACGAGTTCGAACTGAACCAGCGGAAGCTCCTGAACTTCGGACACACTTTGGGACATGCTATAGAGAACCAGTACCAGCTGATGCACGGAGAAGCAGTGGCCATCGGTATGTGTTTTGCCACCCGGCTCTCAGAAGAACTACTGGGCTTTAAGGGGGCAGGACGCCTGGTAAAAGTTATTGACCGGTATGGCCTGCCCGTACAGGCTGATTACGATAAAGACAAGGTTTTTAAAGTGTTGAGCAGTGATAAGAAAAGAGAAGATGACGCCATAAACTTCATCCTGCTGCAACGGATAGGCAAAGGTGTTATAGAGAAAGTCAAGTTAAAACAGTTGTACAAATTTCTTTGATGAAAGCTATTGTTTCCCCTTCCTTCTTACAAGGGACCGTTACCATTCCTGCTTCCAAGAGCGCCATGCAACGTGCCTGCGCGGCAGCGTTGATCCGGCAGGGAAAAACCGTATTACAGAACCCCGGGGTGTCTGCGGACGACCAGGCGGCTCTTGGTATCATACAGCAACTGGGCGCTCAGGTGCAACAGCAGGACGGCCAGGTGCAGATTACCTCCTCCGGGATTATTCCGGTTTCCGGTTCGATCGATTGCGGAGAAAGCGGGCTCTCCGTGCGGATGTTTACGTCCATCGCTGCTTTAAGTGAAAGAGAATTATCTGTGACCGGAAGTGGTAGTTTGACCAAACGCCCATTGGACTTTTTCAACGAAGTGCTGCCCCTATTAGGCGTTGAGTGTGCCAGTAACAATGGCACTTTGCCACTAAAGATCAAAGGTCCTCTTCATCCAAGAGATATTGAAGTGGATGGTACCTTGTCCTCGCAGTTCCTGACGGGACTTTTGTTCTCCTATGCTGCGGCCGGGGCAAGTGATGTAACGATCACGGTGCGGAATTTAAACAGTAAACCTTATATAGATCTTACCCTCCAGGTCATTGAAGCTTTTGGATTGAAGTCGCCTGTTAACCGCAATTACGAGGCATTCTATTTTCCTGCCAATAGAGAACGTGGAATGGCCTCTGCTGCACCCTTAAACTTTGCTGTTGAAGGCGACTGGAGCGGAGCTGCTTTTCTGCTGGTAGCCGGGGCGGTAAACGGGGATATTATTGTGAAGGGGCTGGACGCCTTTTCTACTCAGGCAGACAAAGCCGTATTGCAGGCCCTCATGCAGGCAGGCGCATTGATGAGTATCGAAGAACATCAAATACATGTGCGGAAAAGCAGCCTTAAGGCTTTTCACTTTAACGCAGTGGATTGCCCCGACCTGTTTCCTCCCCTGGTTTCCCTGGCAGCTTATTGTGAGGGAACTTCTGTTATTGAAGGCGTGCACCGGTTAGCTCATAAAGAAAGCAACCGTGCACTGACCCTGCAGGAAGAGTTTGGGAAGATGGGTATAGAAGTGACCCTCCAGGATGACCTGATGCTGGTAAAGGGAGGTGCCTTGCGGGCGGCTTCTGTGCACGCTCATCATGACCATCGTATAGCCATGGCTTGTGCTGTGGCTGCCTTAAGGGCAGAAGGAGATATTATCATAGGTGATGCTCAGGCAGTAAATAAGTCTTACCCGCAGTTTTGGGAACACCTGCAAATCCTGGGCGCTCCCGTAATTATAAATGATATTTAGTACCATGAACTCATTTGGAAGGATCTTTAGAATAACCATTTTCGGCGAGTCGCACGGCCCTACTGTAGGTGTAACTATTGATGGGTGTCCTGCCGGATTGTCCCTGGCAGAAGACGACTTCACGCCTGACCTGGAAAGGAGAAAGGGCGGGCAGCAAAAAGGTACTACGCCCCGTAAAGAAGATGACCGGCCCATATTTGCTACAGGCATTTTCAATGATAAGACTACGGGCGCTCCCCTGACCATTTTGTTTGAAAACAAGAACACGCGCTCCTCGGATTATCAGAAACAGCGCGATATCCCCCGGCCAGGACATGCTGATTTTGTGGCCAATAAAAAGTTTGGTGGGCAGGAGGACTTCCGGGGTGGCGGTCATTTCAGCGGACGGCTTACCGTTGGACTGGTAGCGGCCGGTGTGGTGGCTAAAAAGCTGTTGGGTAACGTGGAGGTGCAGTCGAGGATCACTGAAATTGGCGGAGAACAGGACGTAGAACTTGGCCTGCAGAAAGCTATTGAGGCTAAAGACTCTGTAGGAGGGGTTGTGGAGTGTGTGGTAAAAGGATTGCCGGTGGGTATCGGCGAGCCGTTTTTTGATTCGGTGGAGTCCATGATCAGCCACGCCGTTTTTGCAATTCCCGCGATCAAAGGTATAGAGTTCGGTGCTGGTTTCGGGGCAGCGCGGATGTTTGGCAGCGAACATAATGATGCTATAACAGATACCGATGGCAACACCCGCACTAACCATGCGGGAGGTGTAGTAGGAGGGATAACCACAGGAAATGAACTGGTGTTCAGAGTGGCCGTAAAGCCCACTTCATCCACCCCTAAAGAACAAGAGTCCTTAAACTGGGAAACAGGCCAGGTGGAGAAGTTCTCTGTCAAAGGGCGACACGATCTCTGTATAGCCTTGCGGGTGCCTCCTGTATTGGAAGCCGTTACGGCGCTAGTACTGGCAGATTTGATGATGATGGAGCAGAAAGTGCCGAGGGTTTTGAAGCGTTCCTGAGTGTATTAAAATCAAGGTCCAGAACATCATAATTCCGGTCATTGGGCCAGCTGTAATGCCACCACTCTGTATGAAGGACTCTGAAGCCATGCTTTTCCATCAGCGAACGTAAGAGTGCCCTGTTATTTAAAACGCTTGTTGGTAAACCGGTAAAAGAATGGCCAGCCGTATCGGTAAAGTTGTCAAACGAGGTGCCCATATCCAGTTCTTTTCCTGTCGCCACATCAATGATGGTCAGATCTACAGACAGTCCGCGGTTATGGCCGGAGCCTCTGGCGGGATTAGCTACATAACGTTCATCTTTAACCAGGTCCCACATTCTTCTTGTCACGTGGTAGGGCCGGTAGGCGTCATATATTTTTAATCCATAGCCAAGGCACAGTAATTCATATTGCGCATTGCATAATGCTTTAGCAGCAGGCAGGCGCAGGAAAGTAGCATTTTTATTCTTGTATAGCTGCTTTTTCGTAAAGTTATGGGGCGTTGCATATTGAAGCTCGTATTGGATAGAGGGGATCAGATCCTTTAGTTCAATCATCAAATAATTACTATCTTCCTTTATTAGTTGGCTATAAATTTTTGTTTTTTTAACAACCTTTATATTTTGTGCCAGTGAAAAATTAAAAAACGGTATGGCTGTTGCTAACAGCGGTACCAAAATGTTCCGTGTAAAACAAACCAATAACCTATGCATAACTATTGCTTCATGAAAATGGTACGCCTTAAAGTTTCCATTTGGGGCAATTTATTGAAATTGTTTCTATGTTTTGCTTTAGCGGGCTTTATACTTTCCGGGTGCACTGAAGAACCTAAGCATATCGGAGAGAAACAAGTAGTTGCAGAAACTGCGCAACTCAATCCCACTGCTTCTGAAATCTTGGAATCTTCCTTAAAAGACGCGGTAGCTAACAATGGCCATTTAGCCAACCATTACCTGCGGTTTGCCGATCATGTGCTGAACCTGTACAAAAAGAATGACTATGAACCTCTGTGGACCAATGCCGGCCAGTGGACCCTACAGGCTGATTCGCTCTACTTCCTGGTGAATAGTGCTTTGACCGTAGGCTTATTTCCTGAAGATTACCATGCTGATAAGTTAAAGATGTTGCGGGAGAAGATATTGGCTGATACGTCGAACAAGCAGAACAGCCTGGATGCAGCCTTATGGGCTGAGGCAGACTTATTGTTTACTTCAGCCTTTGTCAATCTGGCAAAGGATGTAAAAGCAGGACGGTTGGTAGCGGATAGTACGCTAAAAAAAGACTCCGTCATAAACAGCCGGTTTTTTGAACAACAATTGGTTGCATTTAAAGAAGGTAATACAGCGCAGTTCTTGTCCCGGTTAGAGCCGGCACATGACGGATATGTCAATTTAAAACAGTCATTGAAGGATTTTTTGACGACAGCTGATCTGAGGAAGTATACCTATATTAATTCAATGGATTCGCTCAACCTGAATAAACTGGTACAACAGCGTTTGAGTGAAGAGGATACCAGCATTAGTACGGCATTGGAGCCGGACACTGTTATGGTGGCTGGAGCCATAAGGAAGTACCAGAAGCGACATGAATTAAAAGTTGATGGTAAGCTAACGGCTGCCCTTATTAACCGCCTTAATAATACAGACCGGGAGAAGTTTATTCGCATCGGTATTAACCTTGACCGGTATAAGCAGTTGCCGGCACTCCCCTCCAGGTATATCTGGGTGAATATCCCGGGCTACCAGTTACAGGTAAAAGAAGATGCTATAACAGTCCTGAATTCAAAGATCGTAGTAGGCAAACCCAACACGCAAACACCTTTATTGACCAGTACCATCACCGATATGATCACTTATCCAAAGTGGCATATTCCCAATAGCATCATTGTAAAAGAAATACTGCCAGCCCTTAAAAAGGACGTGACATACCTCGCGAAAAAGGGATATAGCCTTTCGGATTATTCAGGTAATGAAATAGATCCGGCTACAATTGATTGGAGTAAGTATGAGAAGTCAATACCTTATAGAGTCATACAGGGTAGCGGAGACGATAACGCCCTTGGTGTCATAAAGTTTAATTTCCCTAATAAGCATGCAGTCTACCTGCACGACACCAATCAGCGGCATTTATTCAGCAAAGAGAAACGGGCACTGAGTCATGGCTGTGTGCGGGTGGAATCCTGGGATACGCTTGCTTACTATCTGTTGGACCAGGATACTACGAGTGTGAATGCGACGCCTATCGATTCGCTGCAAACCTGGCTGGCTCTGAAAGAAAAGCACGTGGTGCCGCTCCGGAACAGGGTGCCATTATATATACGCTATTTTACTTGTGAAGCCGAAGATGGTAACCTGGTCCTGCATGAGGACATCTATGGAGAAGATCGCCGTTTGCGGGAGAAATATTTCAAAGAAAAATAAGTGTCCTATGCCAAAATACCACCACCTACTTCTTTTTTGTTGCCTGCTATGCTTCACTGCGGGGTTTGCCCAAATGAAGAGTGAAGGTAAAACCATTGCTTCTGAAAACGGCGGGACCACTTCGTCGGATCAAAAGCGTAAAAGCGTCAAAGCACGTGTTTTGTATGGCACCGCCTCCTATTATGCCGATAAGTTCAATGGGCGCCAAACGGCTAACGGGCACATTTATTCGCACGATAAGTTCACCGCCGCCTGCAATGTACTGCCCCTGGGTACCTGGATCCGTGTTACCAACCTGCGGAACAACTATGCTGTTATAGTACAAATCAATGATAGATTACATCCTAAGAACAAAAGGATTGTGGATCTGAGTAAAGTGGCAGCTACAAGACTTGGTTATATCAAAAGGGGATTGACCCAGGTGAAGGTAGAAGTACTGGGAAAGGTAAAGCCCAAAACATAATTATATTGCAGCCATTATTTACGTTTTTAACGCTCGCCTGCTATTTTTGTTTATAGAATAACCAAACTAACTAATATGAAGAAGTTTTTGGTGACCTTAATGATCCTTTCCCTTGGGTTTACGGATTGTCTTGCACAGGATGAGAATTACGTCAGGCCGGCCTCTATTGGGGTGAGTTTCTTTTTCAATGATTTTATTACCGCAGAACGTATCCGTTCCTCAAGTCTCTCTACTGTAATAAGAGAAAAGCAGTGGGCTAAGGTTAGGGAGATGTCTCCCGGGCTGGCACTTTCCTACATTAAAGGACTTTCCAACCACGTTGATCTGGCCAGTACGCTGGCAGGCTCCTTTTCAAAAATTACTTTACCGGGCCAGACAACCAGGTCCGAAGAACGCTTCCTGATGGAAGCGGACGCCTCGCTCAACCTGAAGATGCTGAGCGACCGCTATATCTTCACTCCTTACCTGATTGCCGGTGCCGGTGCTAGTGTTTATGATGGAAAGTTTGCAGCCTTCATGCCTTTGGGCGGTGGCTTTAAAGTAAACTTCTTTGATGAAGCCGCTTTGTTTATTACCTCTCAATACCGTGTGCCGGTAACTACAGAAAATACTAATTACCATTTCTTCAACAGCATTGGCTTTGCCGGTATCATCGGTAAGCGCAAGGAGCAGCCCCGGAAAGAAGTGACTATTCCCCAGCAGCCGAAAGATTCCGACAATGATGGCATCTCCGATGATAAGGACAAGTGTCCGCAAGTGGCCGGGGTTATCAAATACGAAGGATGCCCCATACCGGATAGCGACAGTGACGGGATCAATGATGAAGAGGATAAATGTCCTCAGGCAGCTGGTTCCGCTCAATACAACGGTTGTCCTATTCCTGATTCCGACCTGGATGGTATCAACGATGAAGAGGACAAATGTAAGGACCAGTACGGTCTGGCTAAATACGGGGGCTGTCCTATACCGGATACAGATAAAGACGGCATTGACGATGAAAAGGATAAGTGTCCCGAGGTGCCGGGCGCGGCAGAAAATGCTGGCTGTCCTGCTATTAAGGAGGAAGTGGTAAAGCGGGTAGAATATGCTGCTAAGAACATTTACTTCAATACCGGTAGTGCCAAGCTTTTAAGTAAGTCATTTACCTCGCTAAATGACGTGGTTAAGATATTGGCTGAGGA
>DASWYM010000144.1:0-5720 GCA_036404975.1 Chitinophagaceae bacterium | reverse complement strand
CGTATGGTGCAGTGTTGCATATTGTTACACCTGGATTTTTATTTAATGGTGGAGATAGCTTAGTGCTGATGCTGATCAGTAAAGTTTGCAATGGCAGTAATTAAAAACCGAAACGGGCTCTCTTAATAACCTCGGCTCTCTTCGTACTCTGTCCGGAACAACTTTCCTGTTCTTCGGTCATAGATCTCCTGCTTCACAAACTGCCCATTATCATCATAGTATACTTTCTTATACATCCTCCATTCCGAATTACAGCTCTCCCATACACCCGACTTCTTTCCATCTTTGTAGTACTCCCATTTGGTGATGTATCCATCTTCATTGATATACACCTGTGCCCCATGCCGCTTATTTTCTTTTAAAAAGCCCCGGGCCCGTAATTTGCCAAATGTAAAAGACTCCTTGGGCCCATCCATAACGTCGTTGTGGTAAAAGTATTTGAAAGACATTAGGGAACTGTCACTGTACGTACTGTCAGGGTAAACCCACCGGATATAATAACTGGGCTCATAAATGTTCTGGTAAGTGATCACAAATTCCAGTTCGTGATAGCTCCCCCGGCTCACTTCCTTATAATTCCGCTCATCATACAGGTTGATTACCATTTTAGCAGAATCTGCATTCCTGCTTTGACAGGAAGCTGCAGCTAAAAGGCTGCAGGTGAAAAGCAGGCAACAGGTATTTTTGAAAAGCCAAAACATTTTAATGAATTACAATGTATTCAGGTGGATTATAATAACACACTAATATACAACCTCCGTAGCCTGGTGCAAGAATATGCCACCAGAAAGGTATCATACTCCTTTAGCGCGAAGACAGTTCCATACTCAATATAGGATACGGCTTGCCCGTGCCATCCAACTCCGAACGGCCCACCACTTCAAAGCCGTAGTGCCGGTAAAAACCCACGGCACCCTCGTTCTGCTCGTTCACATCCACCTTGCGGAGGCCCAGCTCATTCACCGCGTACTGCAACAGTACTTTACCGATACCCATCCCGCGTGAGGCGGGATGAATGAAAAGCATTTCCACCTTGTCGTCCGAGGTGCCCAAAAATCCCAGTATCCGCCCGGGCTCATTCTTAATGCAGAACAAGCTCACGGCATAGAGATACTCGTTCCGGATCAGCGGTTTGAAATAGTGGATATCCTCTTCATTCAGGAAGTGATGCGTGGCCCTGACGGAGGCCTCCCACACGGCGGTGATCTCATCAAAGTCGGCAGGGGAGGCGCACTCCACCCGGTAAGGTTCCCAATCGGGCTTCATGGGACTTTGTTTGAAATGCAAAGCTACTACAGGATACCTGCCTGTTGCACCTATTAGCCCGCCTCCAGCTCAAAAAGGCAGCAATCAGGCTCCCGCTGGTAGTGGAGGGGCAGGGTGGCGGTGTCGGTCAGCCGCGAAATGCCTAAGAACCGGAACCCGGAAGACGTGTAGTGCTCAATTAGCTTCGTATTGTTTCCCAGGGTATCGAGGCGCACATAGCGCTTCCCCTTCTGCAGGGCGAACTCCTTCGCCCACGCCACAATAACATCGATGTAGCGGTTGCCCCGGAAATGCGGGTGCGTACAGATCCGGTGAATATAGACTGCATCCTGCCGGTCCCTCTCACCCCAGATGGCCCGGTCCTCAAAAGTGACCGCCCAGTTGCAGGCCATGGTATTCTCCTCGGTGATCTTCCACTGCCGGTTTTCCCGGAGCTCCTTTTCCACCAGGGTGGACTCAAACACGGGCCATACCACCATCCCTCTTTCGGTCTGCAGGTCCCGTGCAGCGCCGTAGAGAAAGAATATCTCGTCTATATCGCTAAGCTGACAATTGCTGATTTCCACGGCTGCAATTTAGACTGTTTATTGCCTGCAACCTTCCCACCCGATCATGGCGGCCTTCCGCGTCGTGCCCCAGGCATAGCCCTCCAGCTTTCCCGAAGCCCTGATCACCCGGTGACAGGGAATGATATAGGCCACGGGGTTGCTGCCCACAGCCGTGCCCACGGCCCTGGCAGCACCCGGGTGCTCCACCTGGCGGGCAATACGGTCGTAGGTCGACACCCGGCCCATCGGGATCTTCAACAGCGTTTCCCACACCTTCAGCTGGAAGGGCGTTCCTTTCAGGTGCAGCCTGATCCGGTGCAACTCCTTCCAGTCGGTTTGGAAGATAAACAAAGCGTCCTGCTGAAAAGCATCCAGCTTATGGCAATAGACAGCCTGGGGAAAGAGTTGCTGCAACGCCTGCAAGCCGCTGTCTTCGGTTTCATAAAAGCTCATGAAGCAGATGCCTTTACCGGTTGACGCCACAAGGATATTCCCGAAGGGGCTTTCGGCAAAGCTGTAGTTGATGGACAGGCTCCGGCCGCCGTTCTTGTATTCGGCCGGCGTCATGCCTTCGATGGTCACAAACAGGTCGTGCAGCCGGCCCGTACCCGAAAGACCGGTTTCGTAGGCTGCCTCCGAGAGGGTGGCCTTCTCGCCGGCCAGCAGGCCCTTGGCGTGTTCGAGACTGATGTATTGCAGGAATTTCTTCGGGCTGGTGCCCGCCCACTCGCTGAACAGGCGCTGGAAATGATACTCGCTCAGGTGCACATTGCGGGCCACCTCTTCCAGCGAGGGCTGCCGGCGGAAGTTCTGCCGGATATAAGCGATGGCCTCGGCCACGCGGTTGTAGTTCAGTATCTCCTGTGTGTCCATGATCTACCTTTTTGACCACACAAAGATTCAACTATTGCCCCAGTCATAAAACCCGGATCTTGCTCAATAACCGATGTTACCGTGCACGGGGTTATAGTTACCAGCAAAGGAAAGGAGGGCGGCAGGCTTCTCACCTGCCACCCATACCATTAAGCGGTCTGGTCGTCTATGGTAGCGTCGGCCGCATTTGACTTCACGGAAGCCACGCCATTGTCGCGCGACGAGGAGCTTTCATACATCTCGCTCGTTCCGATCACCTGCCCGTTGCTGGCCTTGAGCGTAAAGTAAAACTTGCCGTTGGCCGATGTTTTCAGCTCGAAGCGGTTATCATCCTGCGCATTGCGCTTTACCGACTCAATGCCGTTCTCGCAGCTGGCTTTGGTGGAGTAGCCTTCGCTGGCCAGGATGGTCTGCCCGTTACCGGCTTTTAAGTTGAACTGGAACTCACCGTTCGTTCTTTTGGTGATGACAAATTTGCCCATGATCGTTTTTCTTTGAAGTTATAAAAAAATGCATTTGCTAGATATAGATCCGAGTTCTTTAAACTAAGTACATCACTAAGAACGTACAGGAACATACGCTTTACAGGCATCGCTGTAACACCACACGATTCTATCGCTATTCCTGTGCGCAGCTATTTACCCAGGTATTTTTCCAGCTCGCCTTTCTCATTGGCCGCATTCAGTCTTTTCAATTCTCCTGTCATCTTTACCTCGAACTGTCGGCAATAGTCCAGCAGGCCCTTCACGGCATTCAGCTGCACCACCTTTTCCATCTTGCTGTCCGCTGGATGCTCCAGGCTGTATTTCACCATAGCGGCCATGTACACGATCAGCAGGTCGTCCTTGGCAAACTTCCCGGCCCGTTCGTCCAGGGTGAAGGTATACGTGGGCGTACCCGACATCCACCGGATCAGGAACTGGGCGGCTGCCAGGCGCGACACATCGCGGTCATTACCGGGTGTGGAAAGCAGTAGCCGCGCCGCCTGCAGGGCAGCCTTATCCACATCGGCCGTATAATCTTCCTTGGCCTCTAGCTTAATGGACGTGTAATCGGGCGACGGCTGTGCGCTGCCGATAAGGGAGGAAACAAAAAAAGCAGGAATAATAAAGAACTTTCTCATAAGGTCTGGTTTTCATTAAACTACCTCTCGTACTTTCCTCAATATACAACGGGGGAATCACAATGCCAATGACGGGGATCAGGAATTTGCTTCCGGGCGTTATTCTGCAATCAGGCTGGTAGTGACCTGTAATGACTATGCCTTGTCCTGCCGACGCAGGAAGTTCCGATAGTGAACAGAACTATGCTTGTTGCCGTCGGAGTGTCGTTGTCGCGTAATGACTATAACATTGTCATCCCGACCGGAGGGAGGGATCTTTGCTATGTGCTGTCAGGCTGTTACCCTGCAGAAAGAACTCAGCCAATTAAGCAACAAAGTAAGACCCAACTTTTTCCTTCAGCAGTCATTAAATGGTTGCCACAGATCCCTCCCTCCGGTCGGGATGACAAGGCTAGAGGGAGACAAGGCACAAACACCCTGACAGCAACAGGGTTCCCTCATTTGCACATCTGCATATTTGCACATCTTCACATTGTCAGAACTTCCAACATCCAACTTCCAACATCCAACCCTATTGCGTCAGCCTCCCTATCCAGCCGCTGATTTCGGTTATGGCTATCGGTGAGATCGTCTGCTCAATGGTGCCATACTCCTGCGGCAGGCCGGTGGACGCTTCCTGGAACAGGTGGTTCAGGCCGGGCAATTCCTTTATGGTGGCGTTCTTATTCTTCGCCAGCGCCTTGCGGATGCCTTCCAGGTTCTCCTGCGCGGGCACCTGCAGGTCCTTCGCGCCATTGAGTGCCAGCACGGGCACTTTCACTTTCTGCAGCACGGGCACAGGGTTGTAGCGGATAAAGTACCGCATCCACGGAGCGGTCATCTGGGCCACCTGTGCCTTCAGCTGGTCCTTATCTTTGATTTGCTGTTGCAGGTAAGCGGTCAGTGCCGCCTGCAGGGCTTCGGTATTCGACGTGTGGGCCACCAGGGCGTAGGCTCCTTTATTGATCTCTTTTACTTTCTGCACCGCAGTTTCATCGGCACCCGAAGCCCGGGCGAGCTTTTCGGTTTGCAGCAACAGGAGCTGGTCACCCGGCACCCCCGGACCGGCCAGCAGCACCATAAAGGCCACGTCCTTGTTGCGGGCCGCCACCATGGGCGCGATCAAGCCGCCTTCGCTGTGCCCCACCAGGCCGATCTTCTTTTTATTGATCTCCCTGCGGGTCTGCAGGTATAACATGGCGGCTTCCACGTCTGTAGCGAAATCTTCGGAAGTAGCGGTAGCAAAGTTCCCTTTCGAGCCTGCCGTACCGCGGTCATCGTAACGCAACACGGCAATGCCATTGCGCGCCAGGTGGTCGGCCAGCACGAGGAAGGGCTTGTGGCCCATCACCTCCTCATCGCGGTTCTGCGGACCGCTGCCGCTGATCAGCACCACCACGGGGAAGATGCCCTCCTTAGCCGGCAGGGTCAGCGTGCCCGCCAGGGTGATGTTGGCTTTTTTATTTTCAAACGTCACCTCCTCCGAAGGATAGGGGTAAGGTTTCGCCGGCTCCTGCGGGCGGACCACAGCTTTCTTTTCCACCGCCGCGCGCGACAGGTCCATGGGCATCGACATACCGCCCTGCTTGAAGGTGCCGCTGATCAAGCCTCCTTTCAGCTCGCCACTGTACTCTATATGGAGGCTGGTGATCTCGAAACGAAGCACCGGGTCCTTGAAAGTGACCGTGGTCACGGGGATACCTTTGGCGCCCTGGTCGGGGCTGTCCACGGTGGCCGTGTAGCCCGTATCCGCACGTACTACATGCAGCACCAGCCGCAGCTGCTGGCCCTGGACCGACAGCATGCCGTTCCACTGGCCGGTAATGTCCTGGGCGTATACAGAAAGAGTAGCAAGGGCTGACAGGATGAATAAAGCAAGTCTTTTCATATTGGTTGGTTGATGGTGTAGAAGGAGGCACTCCAAAGTTACT
>DASWYM010000143.1:0-2265 GCA_036404975.1 Chitinophagaceae bacterium | reverse complement strand
ACGATTCACCATTCACCATTCACGACCATGAAGAACACCCACGAACCCGATTTACCGAAACCAGTCATCAGCGACGCCCAAGGAGCGCAGAACGTGGCGTTGCGCTACCTCGCGTATTTCAATCCCTTCCATTTTAAAAAGCACGGCACCCGCGCCAAGGCCCTCATCGCCCTGGCCCTGGTGTGCTTTTTCTGGGGCACCACCTGGATCGCTTCCAAGGAGGGCGTGCGCTATATGCCCGCCCTGCAGCTGGCGGGTATCCGCCAGTTCCTGGGGGGTATGTGCTACGTGATCTTCTTCCTCGCCAAGGGCGAAAGCTGGCCGCGCGGACGGGAGTGGAAGAATGTGCTGATGCTAAGCTTCCTCAACTTCCTCCTCAGTAATGCGCTCTCTACCTGGGGGGTGCAGTATGTGTCGGCCGGACTGGGCGCCATCATCGGGGCCATCTTCCCCCTGTGGCTGGTGATCATCTCGATGTTTGGCGCGCGCAGCAGCATCAAGCCCAGAACAGTAGTGGGTATTGTGTTGGGCTTCACCGGCATCTGCGTGATCTTCTACGAGCACCTGCATGATTTTCTTATACCCGAGTTCCGCTTTGGCATCCTGCTCTCGCTGGCTTCTACCTGGTCGTGGGCCTTTGGAACGATCTATACGAAGAAGCACGCCGCCACTTTCAATCCCTATTTCAGCCTGGGACTGCAGATGGTGATCTCGGGTGTGACGCTGTTCGGCATCACCAACGCCTTGGGCATTGCCATCCCGGTGAGCGAGATCCCGTGGCAGTCGTGGGTGGCCATCGGTTACCTGGTGACGTTTGGATCGGTGATCTCCTTTATTGCCTATATCTATGCACTGCAGAAGCTGCCTACCGAACAAGCCTCGCTGTATGCCTACATCAACCCGATCGTGGCCGTGCTGCTCGGATGGATGCTCTTTGGTGAAAAGCTGACGGTGTTTATCATCACCGGCGCCCTCATTACCCTTTACGGAGTTTACCTCGTTAATAAGTCTTCGCTGAAGATAAAGTAGTGTGCAGGAACTGCCCGTACACATCGCCCCACCCCCGGAACAGGGGATCGGTACCCAGGAAGGTGTTGTGCCAGATGGTGGTTAACGTTCCGCCTGTTTCCCTTACCGCATGGTAATAAAACAGCAGTTCTTTCAGCGACTGCTGCGGGGTTTGCTTCTGTTCAAACAGGGCATTGGCATCCATAAAAGCAAAGGGATGCAGTAATAAACTGGTTTGCTCTTCCCGTTCGATATCGTACCAATAATAAGGTGTAGCAATGGAGGCCCGGAAGCCGTTGATGCTGCCGTAGCCCATGGAGTAATCATCGGTTATACCAAGGGCCAGCAGCCTGCGAAAGGTCTGCGGCAGCTCCCACCTGATAAAGTGCTGACGGGACAAAGTGACTGGCTTTCCTATAATCTCTTCCAGCACCCCTTTTTCGGTGGCCAGCAGGTGCGGCTCGCTGTTCGAGGCCCACGATGGGTGCAGCCCTATTTGATACTTCGCAGCTAAGGACTGTACCAGCTTGCGGAACTCCGGGTTCGCGGTATGGATATTCTTATCGTAGCGGTTACGCTTTTGTCCCACATGGATAAAGTAGATGGGCTGGAGACCGTACTGCCGGTGCAGTACGTCCATATAGGCATAGCTGTCATAAGGGTCGCGGGCGGCGCCGTCGATCACTGCCCTGCGCTCTTTTACCGCCCTGAAGTCGCCCTTCAGCAGTGACTTTGCCACACCGCCGGCCGTTACCCACCGGTCTTTGTTTTTATAGCTCCAGGCGATGTCGATGTCATAAGTCGGTTGGAAGCTGGAGGTGGTGAGTGGTGAGTGGTGAGTGGTGAGTTGAAGCACCTTACGGAAATCCTCGAGCCATATATTAATCAGGGGCAGATGCAGGAAGCCTTCTTTATAGGCCGTACTATTTTGATGGGCATAGCGGCAATAGGCATCTTTGGAATGGGGGCCGTATTCTTCGTAACGGGTGAGCAGAAAAAAGAGCGCGGAGAACAGGTCGAAGCCCAGGTGTCCGTGCGCCCTGTAGAAAGCTTTATATCCATTCGGATGCTGAAAGACGGAGATCGCCTGCCGGCGCACACCCTTGTCGAAGAGCAGTCCCTGCGGCTCCATCCACAGCGTATCGGCTGGCAGGGGCTGGAGTGTGTAATTGATCTTCCCTTCTTCCGCCGCCGCGTATTCCTCTTCACTGGTGGTGGCCACGAACTCCTGACCATAGTAAGAAGACAGGAAACGAA
>DASWYM010000142.1:0-4777 GCA_036404975.1 Chitinophagaceae bacterium | reverse complement strand
GGCCTACCTGGTAAAGCCTGTTAATGAGCAGGTGGTGGCCAATACGCCTACGATCAGCCCGGAAAGCGGCACCCGGATCTTTTCTATGGAAGTGCAGGGATCCATTACGTATGACACCCGACGCCAAACAAGTATTGCCAGCCGGGTTAGTGGCCGCATTGAACGCCTCCTGATCAAATATAATTACCAGCCTGTGCGCCAGGGCCAGCTGATCATGGAGATCTATTCTCCAGATCTGGCAGCCGCCCAGCGGGAGCTTTTATTCATCTACCGCAACGATCCCAACAGCCAACTGCTGCAGAAAGCCAGGCAGCGCCTGTTGCTGCTGGGTATGCAGGAGGCCCAGATCCGCCAGGTGTTGAATACCGGAAATGTACTCTACCGTGTTCCCGTGTACAGTAATGTATCAGGTTATATTTTAGAAAAAGGAGCTCCAAACCCGGCGCCTGCCATAACACCTTCTACCAACACTACTTCCGCCGGAGGAGATGGCATGGGAGGCATGGGAGCCGGTAATAGTAGTGGAAATCCATCAACTACCATGAATGCAGGCGATGCGCCTGCTACTACTTCCCCGGTGCTGTTGCGCGAAGGACAATATGTAGGTGCCGGGCAATCGCTTTTCACCGTATATAAATCCAATAGCCTTGTAGCGGAGTTTGCTTTTGATCCTTCACTGGCCTCTGAAATAAAACGGGGTCAGAAACTGGTCTTTCACAAAACTGCCGACCCCACCACCATATACACCGGCACCATAGGCCTGATCCAGCCTACCTTCCGGGCAGGCAGCAATTTCACCGTGGCCAGGGTATACCTCAGCGACTCACGTTTCCAGGTAGGGCAAATGGTCACTGCCAATATACCTATCCTGAGCAGGGGCTGGTGGGTGCCGGAATCGGCAGTACTGGCCCTTGGGAGCCGGTCCGTAGTCTTTAAAAAGGAAGGACCCGTATTCGTTCCCAGGGCTGTACAGGAAAAACAGCGGGCCAACGGGCTGGTGCTGATCGAAGAGGGAGTAACCGGCTGGGAAATCGCTGAGAATGCCGCCTTTCTGGTCGACAGCGAAAGCTTTATCAAGGTCGATAACAATCAAACAGTAGAAGCGCCATGAACCGAAAGACATTTCTGAAAAATATGACCCTCGCGCTGCTGGCCATTTCAATGGGACTGGCAGCCTGCGAGGATAAGAAAACCACCACGGTTGCCGCCACTAAGGAGCAGACCTATACCTGTCCCATGCACCCGCAGATCGTGCAGAATAAGCCGGGTACTTGTCCCATCTGCGGCATGGACCTCGTGCCCTTCGACAAGAACAATACCGACGAGTCGCTAACCCTGAGTGCCAATCAGCAGGCCCTGGCCAATGTAACCACTGTAACCGTTGGCGCCGGGTCGGTGGCCAGTGTCACCCGGCTGAACGGCCGCCTTGCTACCAATCCCGAAGCCACAAACTATATATCCAGCCGGGTAGCCGGAAGGGTAGAGCGGCTCTATGTGAAAGAGACCGGTGTGCCGGTACGTAAAGGACAGCCCCTGTACCAGATCTATTCCGAAGAGCTCGCCACCCTGCAACAGGAATACTTAGTGATGGCAGCGCAAGCCTCCGCTTTTCCTGAGGACAGGCGTTTTGGGCAAATGCTGCAGGCGGCACGGCATAAGCTGTTGTTATACGGTCAGACCGAAGGGCAACTAAGAACCCTGGTGAGCCGTAGAAAAACTGATCCTTACGTGACGTATTTTGCGCCCTCCTCGGGCATTGTTGCCGAGCTGTCCATAACCGAAGGACAGTACACGCCGGAGGGCGGAACCATCATGAAGCTGGAAGCGTACGGCCAGTTGTGGGTGGAAGCTGACGTTTATCCTTCTGAAGCTAATAATATTAAAGTAGGGCAGAAGGTGCAGGTAGTGGTTTCCGGTTACGAGGACCAACCCCAGACGATGACCATTCAGTTTATCCTGCCGGCACTGCAGGCAGGAAGCCAGCTGATGCAGGTGAGAGGCACCATCCCTAATCCCAATAACCAATGGCAACCGGGGCTACAGGCAATTGTACTTCTCCCAGGCGCTTCCACCGCTGCAGGTCTTTCCCTGCCTGTAGATGCCGTCATCCGGGATCAACGAGGCACGCATGTGTGGGTAGAAACTCAAAAAGGAAAGTTTGAGCCCCGGGTGGTTACCACCGGTAAGGAAACCTTTGATCAGGTGGAAATTATCAGTGGGGTCGAAGAGGGCGAAAAAGTAGTAGCTACCGGCGCTTACCTGTTATACAGTGAATTTGTACTAAAAAAAGGGAAGAACCCCGTGCCGGAACACAGTCACTAAATATCTTTATCACGAAAAAACAAAAGCAAACTATGACACAATTCATCAAAACCACAATGCCTTTTGCGGCTGTACTGATACTGGCAGCCTGCGGTAGCACCGAAACCAAAGAAGCCGGTCATGAATCGCACGGCACGTCAGAGCAAGCCACCGAACAACCGGCAGCACCTGCAACCGGCGCAGTAGCGTTGAAAAACCAGGATCTAAATGCTGTTTACCAGCACTACATCCACCTAAGCACGGCACTGACCAATGGAGATGTTTCCGAAGCAAAGGTAGCCAGCAATGCTATTGAAGCAGGTGCCAGAGAGTTGCAGGGCGGCGCTACTATTGCCTCCACGGCTGCCAGCATCACCGCAGCTTCCGATATTGAGGCACAGCGTACTGCCTTCCAAAAGTTAAGCAACGAAATGATCGCCCAGGTGAAGCAGTCGGGTGTCGCCAGCGGTGAGGTGTATGTAGAATACTGCCCTATGGCCTTGAACGACAAAGGGGCCTCCTGGCTGAGTTCCAGTAAAGAGATCCGCAATCCTTACTTCGGCGATAAGATGCTGAACTGCGGTGAGGTAACTGAAACTATAAAGTAAGAGCCTACTCATCATAACCTGTTGTTTCTATTCCCGGTAAGGTGCCTTTACGTACGCTTAAGAAGGGGATAAACAATTATGACATGCGGCATTTATATATTAAAGCCTCTGGAATAGAGGCTTTAATATATATGCGGTGCGTACTATAGAAACCAAAAAAAACCTACTCCCTAATCCCCAATTCCTAATTCCTTCTTTTTAATGCAGCCGGTAGGCTACCACTGTTTTACCGTTAAATGTAGGCACATAAACAATCTTCTTCTCCGCATCATAACCAATATCCGCGGTATTGATCTTCTGGGCATAAGTCTCCAGGAGTGTCTCTACCTTTCCATTAGCGGATACATAAAAAAGATAACCGGGCCATGAGCTAACCAGGTAATCGCCATTGCCCACCGGCTCAATGCCATCACCACCTTGCGGCAGTTCGGCAATGTTCGTAATGTTCTTCCGTCTATCGGCTTTAATAAAGTTCTTACCCGAAGCGATGATAAGGTCTTTACCAACACTCTTCAGACCATTAACGCCCGTCATATTCTCCAGGTAAAGGGAGGGTTTGTCCTTTTTTATCTTCCAAATGCGCCCCGTTCGTGAATCCGACACGTATACAATACCCTTCCTGTCAATGGTCACATCATTTAAGGCGCGGGCACTGTCCACGGGGATCCTTTTTTCAATCACGCCTTTTTTGATATCAACCACTACCACCTCGGTAATATCAGCCACGTAAAGCCGGTTGCCCTTCCGGGCCATACCCTTGGGTGCGTGCAGGCCAGTGATCCACTGTTCCTCATAATTCTTGCCATCAGGAGAAAGTTTGCCCACACCGCCTTTGCCATCGGCCTCCCAACCGGGTCCGTCAATCAGCGATACAAATAATAAGTTGTCTTTTTTATCCGGGAGAACGGACTCAGGAACAGCAATCACCGAATCAGTTTGCCATAATTTTTCCAGGCGGTGTTCCTGGGCCTGTACGGCTGTGAACGCACAAAGGAAAAAAGGCAGTACAAAACGTTTCATAAACAATAGTTGAATAATTTCTTCGTGTTATTACGTTGGTCTCCAATAGTTACTATTCAAAGATAAAGTTCTAAATGGTTTTCAAATAAGTGATGCCACTATGAATGAGACGGTAAACCCCGGTAATCCAATTTTATTTGCCGAATAGTCGAACAGTCAGCATCTTAATACAGGTAGTGATTTATATTTGGTCACGTTATTATGAAAAAACAAATAATTTTCTTATTCTTCCTGTTCTCATTGTTCCAGGCAGATGCTGAGGCCCAATCCCGCAAAGAAAAAGCAGTCGCCAATGCCGTGGAATCACTGCGCATGGCTATGATAGAAGCCGATAGTGCAACTCTTGATGCTCTTACACAGTCCGTATTGAGTTACGGGCACTCCAGCGGACGGGTAGAAAATAAAGCGTCCTTTATCCGCTCTCTCGTCAGTGGTGTTTCCGATTTTGTAACCATTGAGCTTAGTGAACAAACCGTACAGGTAGAAGACAAAACGGCCATAGTTCGTCATGTGATGTCGGCAAAAACCAATGATAACGGCAAACCCGGTACAGTAAAGCTTGCGATCCTGACGGTGTGGGAGAAAGAAAACTTCAGGTGGAAGCTGCTCGCCAGGCAAGCAGTGCGGATATAACCCTGCCCCAAATTATTGGGCTTTAATAAAAGCACATAAATTTCCTGGTGGCAATCACCCAATTGGTTATCGCCGGCAATCCGAACCTATCCCTTTATTTATAGACATGGTTTTTAAGGATAAAGGCAGCAAATTTCCAGTAAATGGTTACGTACAGCCGCACCGGTTAGCTTTAAACCCGTGCGGCTGTGTTCTTTTTACCAGGCTGGCAAACG
>DASWYM010000141.1:0-4957 GCA_036404975.1 Chitinophagaceae bacterium | reverse complement strand
TGATCGATGACGATAAGGCGGTGTGGATACAAGGCCGGGCCACTTGGCTGCTGTCGACTTTATATAATACGATCGGGAATAAGCAGGAGTGGCTCGATGGGGCTAAACTGGGATACGACTTCCTGGTGAGGCACTGTTTTGATACCGATGGGCGCATGTTCTTCCACGTAACACGGGACGGTCAACCCATACGTAAGCGGCGTTATTTCTTCTCCGAAACCTTTGCGGCGATTGCCTGTGCCGCCTATGCCAAAGCCAGCGGCAGCGAAGAAGCGGCTGCTAAGGCAAGGGAATTATTTGGACAATGTATTGCTTATGCCAGCGGCGCCCAAAAGCTGGAACCCAAATTCACCGACACCCGGCCTACTAAAAGTATCGGCGTGCCAATGATCATGATCAACACGGCCCAGCAATTACGCGAAACCATTGGCGATGAGCGATGCAACGAGTGGATCAGCCGCTGGATAACAGATATTGAAAGGGACTTTGTTAAAGACGATATCCGTTGCGTGATTGAGCAGGTGGCACCCGATGGGAGCATCATTGACCATATTGACGGCCGAACCTTAAATCCAGGGCATGCCATCGAGGGTGCCTGGTTTATCCTGCACGAAGCCAGGTACCGGGGCAATGACCCCCACCTTGTCAACCTTGGCTGCCGCATGCTGGACTACATGTGGGAGCGGGGCTGGGACAAGCAATACGGCGGCATACTGTATTTCCGCGATGTATACGGCAAACCCGTACAGGAGTACTGGCAGGACATGAAGTTCTGGTGGCCCCATAACGAAGTGATCATTGCCACCCTGCTTGCCTATCTCATGACGGGGGAGGAGCGGTATGCCCGCTGGCACCGCATGGTGCACGACTATGCTTATCAGCACTTCCACGACAAGGAGCACGGTGAGTGGTTTGGGTATTTGCACCGGGACGGGAGCATTGCCCAGACGGCCAAGGGCAACCTGTTCAAAGGGCCATTCCATCTGCCTAGACAGGAGTGGTATTGCAGACAGATATTGGATCAGTATTTAACCAACTTGTAAGATTACTTCTTGAGTTGACAAATATATAATCTGTGCATACGGTTGCGCACGAAAAGTATACATTGGTTTGGTAATTTGAGGTTAATCTTAGGTTCCTGATATAAGCTATTGTAAAACAAACCCAAGCTTGTGATACTTTATTAAACGACTCGTGTATAATCAGTACCTACCTATAATTTTTCTATGAGAAAACTTCTCTTCTTTATAGTGCTTTTAAGCAACGCAGTCCTGGCCCAGGTAAGCAGGCCGGCTTTGCACGACAGCCTGTTTTCTACTTACTATCACCAGCGGGTAATGCATTTCAGGAGCCTGCCGCAGACCAGCGGTGACATCATTTTTGCAGGCAACAGCATTACCGATGGGGCAGGGTGGAGCGAGTTATTTAATAATAAGCGTATAAAGAACCGAGGCATCAGTGGTGATATCACTGCCGGCATCATCCACCGCATCGATGAAATAGTAAACCGCAAGCCGGCCAAAGTGTTCCTGCTCATTGGTACCAACGACCTGGCACGAAACATAACACCCGACAGCGTGGTGAAGAACATTTTGTGGATCGCATCCTATCTGCGCCAGCAAACTCCTGCAACCCGGCTCTATGTGCAAAGCATCCTACCGGTAAATGATCATTTCGGCAAGTTCTCCGGCCATACAGGCAAGAGCAGGCAGATCAAACAGGTGAACGAATTGCTCCGGCAAAAAAGTACCGTTGGAAACTACCAGTTTATTGACCTGCATACTCCTTTTTCGGATGCGGAGGGAAAGCTCGATACCCGCTACACCAATGACGGCCTCCACCTTACCGGCGAGGGCTACCTGCTGTGGAAGCACCTGGTGTACTCCCTTGTGCATGATGCCCAGAAGGAACCTGCCCTGCTCCCGATGCCGCAACAGGTCAAATGGGGGAGTGAACGCTTTCCGCTGTATGCCGCTAAAACAATTGTAGTCAGGGATGCACGCCTTCAAAAAGAAGCACGGCGCCTGCAACAGCAGTTGAAGGAAATGGGGTTGGATATGGAGGTGGCATCCGAAACCAGTGAGGCAGACCCCTTTATCGAACTGCAGTTGGGCAAAGTGGAGGCGCCACAGAACGATGGGGAGGCTTACCGCCTCACTGTGACAGACAAAAGAGTCCTACTCGTGGCCAATAGGGAAGCCGGGGTGTTCAGCGGGCTGCAAACCCTCCGCCAACTGATGCGGGATGGAGTGATGCTCCAGGGCTGCGCCATCACCGACTGGCCGGCATTTTCCTGGAGGGGCTATATGGTGGACGTGGGCCGAAATTACCAGTCTATCGACTTGCTGAAGCAACAGATTGACATCATGAGTCGCTACAAGCTCAATATCTTTCATTTTCACCTGACCGAAGACATTGCCTGGCGGCTGGCCATGCGTCATTACCCGCAGCTTACTGCCCCGGAGCACATGCTGCGCGATAAAGGGTTGTATTACTCGGAGTCGGAGCTCAAAGACCTGATTGAATATTGCAGGGAGCGCTACATCACCCTGGTGCCGGAAATTGATATGCCGGGACATAGTGAAGCTTTTACAAGGGCCATGGGAGTTAATATGCAAAGCGACAGCGGCTTGGCTATTGTAAAGAACATTCTCCGCGAGTTTTGCACTACCTATGAGGTGCCCTACCTGCATATTGGTGCCGATGAGGTGAAGATCACCAACAAGAATTTCCTGCCCGAAGTAACCGCCCTGATCCACAGCCTGGGCAAGAAAACCATAGGCTGGGAACCCGGGGGCAATTTGGAAGAGCATACCATCCGGCAGTTGTGGATGAAAGACGGCGTAAAAGATAAGCGACTGACCTATATCGATTCGAGGCACCTGTACCTTAATCATATGGACCCGCTGGAGAGCGTGGTCACCATTTTCAACCGGCAGATTGGCGACAGGATATCAGGGGATCGGAATGTCCCCGGGGCAACTCTTTGTGTATGGCACGACCGGAGGGTGGCGCGCGAAGATGACGTCCTCCGCATGAACCCGGTATACCCTGCAATGCTGGCCTTTTCCGAACGTGTTTGGCGCGGCGGCGGACAAAAGGGCTGGGTGGCCAATATTGGCGATCCGGGATCAAAAAGAACTATTGAGTTTGCTGTTTTTGAAGGACGCCTGCTCGATCACCACCGGCTATACTTTACAGCACTTCCCTTCCCCTATACAGAGCAATCCACAACTACCTGGAAATTCTACGGACCTTACGAAAATGGCGGCGACCTTTCGAGAAAGTTTTCTCCCGAGCAACCTTCCTTTGATGCGGAGCGAACTGCCGTCGCCCTGCAGGCAACCGGGGGAACGGTGGTGTTGCGCCACTGGTGGTATCCCCTGGTGGAGGGGGCGATCAGGAAGCCGAAGGAACAAACCACCTGGTATGCCACGACCAAAGTATGGAGTGCTGCCGATACCACGGCTGCCTACTGGATCGGGTTCAACAATCTTTCCCGCTCCTATTTTTCTGATGTACCGGCAAAAGGTACCTGGGACAATCGTAAAAGCGCAGTATGGGTTAATGGACAAGTAGTGGCGCCGCCAAAGTGGCAGCGGCCGGGGCAGAAAGGCCATAGCGAGATTCCCCTCACAGATGAAGGCTATGAGTACCGGGAGCCAGCCATGGTGTCCTTGAAAAAAGGGTGGAATACAGTATTGATAAAGCTGCCCGTGGGCAGTTTCAAGGGGGAGGATTGGCAAAACCCGGTCAAATGGATGTTTACATTTGTTCCCCTAAAAGACAATACACGGACTATTCATTGAAAATAGATGAGCAAAAGAAGCAAAGACATTACAACATTATCATTTATCACCTGTTACAAGTCGGGGGACTGAACTTTAATCCTTGATCTTCCGTTCTCAGGCAATCGGCAGCTTATAATCTAAAAAGATTACCTATCAGCTAACCCAACAAGGATGTATCCATAATTTTCCACAGCAGGTATCGTGATAACTCAGTTAAATAGACTGGAAGTGTTTCCGTTTATCTTTTGCAGCTGGAGTAAGCACTTTTGGTATATTATATGAACCAGGAATTCTTTTATTATCTTGCTTAGTCTAAAATGAAAAAATCAACCAGCGTAGTGCTTTCAACGGTCATGTTCTCGGCGATTCTCTCTTGTGGAGAGAAAGAAAAGAAGGATGAATGGATCGTAGGGAGCCAGAAAGATGGCAGTACCCGCGATACGGTGGTAAATAACCGCCCTTATCGCTATTTCGGAGCGTTCTGGTTTCCTATATACAATGGTTTGATCTCTCCTTCTACGTATAATGGGGCAACCGCTAACGAAATAAGCCGGCCGGGCTACAAGCCAACCCGGGCTGTCCGCTCAGGAGGTTTTGGTTCATCATCCCGGACCGTAAGCGCGTAACCTATGCGACGCATCAGCATACTACCGCGGCCAGACTGGAGGCGTAAAGTAGAGGAGCAGGGATTCCTTTTCTATGAGCTGGATAATTATTACAATGAACAGGCGGTCTACGAGTTTACCTCCGGGGAAATAAATACAATTGAGAAGGCGACCACTGAGATCTTTGAGATGTGCCTGGAGGTCGTGGAGCACGTCATTTCCAAACAGCTATGGAGCCGGATGATCATTCCTCCCTATTTTGCCGACCTGATCACCCGCAGCTGGAAGGAGGATCATTGCTCCTTTTATGGACGGCTTGATCTTGCCTACCGGGATGGGCAGGTAAAGCTGCTCGAATTTAACGCTGATACGCCCACCGGACTTCTGGAGGCATCCGTTATCCAATGGTATTGGCTTCAGGATTATAAAAAGGAGCTCGACCAATTCAACTCCATCCACGAAAAGCTCGTGAACCATATTAGTGTTTGCAAGAACTATCTGCCCCATCAAAAGCTTTATGTTGCCTGTGTGCGGGATCACCTGGAAGATTATATGACAGTG
>DASWYM010000140.1:0-10058 GCA_036404975.1 Chitinophagaceae bacterium | reverse complement strand
GGGCGGATACTCCTTGATCATCGTTCCATCCCTGTCTATAAACAATACTCTTTTCATGTCTTTGGTTGTTCTTATCGGTTCTCGTTACTGGGTTTTGGCCCGCACTGCCTTCACTTCGGCAGGCGTCACTACGCTGGCTTTATTGCCGAAGGAATTACGGATATAGGTGAGCACGTCGGCAATCTGCTGGTCGGTCAGGTGGGCCTGCGCCGGCATGGCATTGGCAAAGGTTTCGCCGTCGATCTCTACCTGTCCCTGGCTACCCTTGAGCACCATCTGGATCAGGGGGTTCTTGCCACCCAGCACCCAGGAAGTACCTACCAGAGGCGGGTTCAGGTTGCCTACCCCATAACCATCGGCCTGGTGGCACGAAAGGCAGTTCACCCCATAAACTAATTTGCCCCTGTTGATGGCCTGCTGCACAGGAGTACCCTTACCGGCAGGAACTGAAGTCTTGCCGCTCTGAGCCAGACTGAAGAGGGGGAAAAACAATACAGCCACTAAAGCCACTTTCACTTTCTTCATGTTTTTCATTGGTTATTTACCGGTAAAAGAGATCTTCCAAACATTTCCCTTTGCGTCATCCGTCACATAAATAGAACCATCAGGGCCTTGCGCCAGCCCGCAGGGGCGGTACTGTGCATCACGGGGATTCACCACTGTTTCCCTGCCTGCAAAGCCGTCGGCAAAGATCTCCCATTGGCCGCTGGGCTTGCCTTCCTTAAAGGGTACAAAGGCCACAAAGAAACCTTTCTGTGGTAGGGGCGCGCGGTTCCACGAACCATGGAACGCAATAAAGGCACCATTCTTATACTGCTCAGGAAACTGGCTGCCGGTGTAAAAGAGCAGGGCGTTAGGTGCCAGGTGGGCAGGGAAGGCCACCAGGGGCTTTTGGGCATCGGCACAGCGGCCTTCTTTCTTCCCATCGCCTCCGTACTCGGGTGCCAGCACTTTTTTGTTCTGTGCCGGGTCGAAGTAGCAATAAGGCCAGCCAAAATTATCGCCCTTCTTCACCTCGAACATTTCTTCCGCAGGCAAGTCGGCGCTCTGCTGCTCGCTGTACATTTCGGGGTAGAGGTTGTTCAGCTGGTCGCGTCCATGCTGCAGGACAAAAAGGCTGTTGGTAGCATTGTTCCAGTCCAGCCCCACCACGTTGCGGAGCCCTGTGGCGTAGCGCACGCCATCGGCATACGACTGGTTCCTGCCATCGGCCTTGAATTGCCAGATGCCGCCGGCCGAATCGAGGATGGGACAGGGATCCTGCCCCGGCGAGCCCTTGGTGCGGTCCTGTACCTGGCAGGCATTGGACGGCGCCCCGATGTTTACATACAGGTTGCCGGCATTATCTAACGTTATGGATTTAGATGCGTGTTGGCGCTTATCCCACAGGCCTGTCACGACCACTTCGGGGTTGTCGCGGTTCACCACATCGCCTTCCGCGTTTAACTGGTAGCGATACACCGCACTGTTGGAGGAGGCATACAGGTAGCCATTCTTAATGGCGATACCGGTCCCTACATAATTCCCAAAGAACGTGGAATCGTCCACCTTGCCGTTATCATCGTTATCGCGGAGCCGCACGATGCCGTTGCCGTTGCGCAACCGCTCCAGCTTAATGAACACATCGCCGTTTGTATTGACCGCTATATGGCGGGCCCGGCCCAGGTTGGCACCCACCACCTCGGAGCTAAAGCCTACCGGCAGCACAATGGCACTGGCCTCATCCACACCAGGCAGGCCTGCAGGGGGAGCCACTTTGGTGGTGTCGTCGGCCAGCGCCGCTAGACCAAGGTAACAGGCTACCGTTAAAAGCAATAAAGACTTCGCTACACTTTGCATAAGAGTTGTATTGTTCTACAGTTGAATAAATAATGCTTACGACTGGTATTGCTGTAACACCTGAACCAGCTCATTGTTCTCCTTTTCGGTACCTACGGTAATGCGCAGGCACCCCTCGCACAGGATCACGTTGTTGCGGTTGCGCACAATGATGCCCCTGTCCCTCAGGTAGTCGTACACCCTGTTGGCGTCCTCCACCCGAACAAGGATAAAATTAGCGTCTGAAGGATATATCTTTTGCACAAAGGGCAATTCGGCCAGCTTTTTCACCAGTTCGCCCCGCTCCTTTACGGTTTCTTTGATCATGGCATTTACGTCTTCCAGGTTCTCCAGGGCTTTCAGCACGAGGTCCTGGGTAGACTGGTTGATGTTGTAAGGAGGCTTGATCTTGTTCAGCACACCGATGATCTCTTCGGAAGCATAGGTGATACCCAGGCGCAGGGCGGCCAGTCCCCAGGCCTTTGAAAAGGTCTGCATCACCACCAGGTTGGGGTATTCTTTCAGTTCGGAAAGGAAAGAGCGTTGACGGCTGTAGTTGATATAGGCTTCGTCCACTACCACCAGGCCTTCAAAATTGTTCAGGATGATCTCGATGTCCTCCCGCTCAAAGGAGTTGCCCGTGGGGTTGTTGGGCGAGCAGACAAAGATGATCTTGGTCTTCTCCTCTATGGCCGCTTCTATGCCTTCGAGATTGAGGCTGAAGTCGGGCAGCAGCGGCACTTCAATGACCTTTACATCGTTGATGTTGGCATACACTTCGTACATGCCATAGGTGGGCGGGCAGATGAGGATGGAGTCTTCCTGCGGGTTGCAGAAAGCCCTTATCAGCAGATCGATGCACTCGTCGCTGCCGTTGCCCAGCAGCATGTTCTCGGCCGGCACGTTCTTGATGGTGCTGATCTTTTTCTTTACGTCCCACTGAAGGGGATCGGGGTAGCGGTTGTACCACTTGGTAAGCGGGGAGCCATAGCTGTTTTCATTGGCGTCCAGGAACACGCGGGCCATGCCGCTGAATTCGCTGCGGGCAGAGGAATATGGCTTGAGCTTTTTGATATTCTCCCGTACTAGCTTATTGATATCAATGTTCATTTGAATGGGGTAATTCGTTTGTTAATACTTTATTTTCCCAGCCTTACCGTTACGGCATTGGCGTGGGCCTGCAGCCCTTCCGCTTCGGCCATGGTAGTGACGGTGGAAGCAATAGCCTGCAGGCCTTCGCGGCTAAGCTTCTGGTAGGTGATCTTCCGCACAAAGGAGTCGACGCTCACGCCGCTGTATGCGCGGGCAAAGCCGTTGGTGGGCAGGGTATGATTGGTACCGCTGGCATAATCGCCTACGCTTTCCGGTGAGTAGTTCCCAATAAATACCGACCCGGCGTTGGTGATTCTTTCAGCCACCCCATCCGCATCCGCACACGACAGGATCAGGTGCTCGGCTGCATAAGCGTTGACGAGGTCTATGGCTTCGTCTATGGAGTTAACCACAATTGCTTTGCTGTTGGACAGAGACTTTTGGGCGAACTCTTTGCGGGGCAGTACACTCAATTGCCTTTCCACTTCTGCATTACAGGATTGTACAAAAGCTTCCGACGTGCTCACCAACAGTACCTGGCTGTCGGCGCCGTGCTCGGCCTGCGAGAGCAGGTCGGCTGCTACAAACGAAGCATCGGCGGTTTCGTCAGCCAGCACACATACCTCACTGGGACCAGCGGGCATGTCGATGGCCACGCCCTGCATCTGCACCAGCTGCTTGGCCGCGGTCACGTACTGGTTGCCCGGCCCGAAGATCTTGTACACGGCAGGCACCGACTCCGTACCGTAGGCCATGGCGGCAATGGCCTGAGCCCCACCTATCTTGAAGATGTGAGTGATACCCACTAAATGAGCGGTGTATAAAATAGCAGCATGCACTTTTCCTTCTTTGTTGCTGGGCGTACAGAGCACGATCTCCTGGCACCCGGCCAGTTGGGCCGGCACACCGAGCATGAGTACCGTAGAGAAGAGCGGCGCCGTTCCGCCCGGGATATACAGGCCCACCTTTTCAATGCCCACGCTCTTGCGCCAGCACTCCACGCCGGCCATGGTGGTTACGGGCTCCGTTTCCTTTAGCTGCACGGCGTGAAAGGCCCGGATGTTCTCCCCTGCCTGGCGGATAGCTGCTTTCAGGTCTTCGGGCAACTCATGGGCTGCCGCAGCTAATTCTTCTTCGCTTACCAGCAGGCTTTGCAACTCCACGCCGTCAAAGCGGCGGGCAAAGCCCCTGAGGGCCTCATCCCCACCCTTCTGCACATCCTCCAGCACACCCTGCACAGTGGCCAGCACGGCAGAGTTGTCTACATAAGGCCGTTCTAATAATTTATTCCACTCCTTTCTATCGGGTCTGTTTACAATCTGCATATTCGCACATTTTCAAATTTGCACATTTACACAATCATCTTTTCGATGGGCACTACCAGGATCCCCTGTGCACCGGCATCCCTCAGTTGCTCGATCTTGTCCCAGAACTCTTCTTCGCTCAGCACGCTGTGTACGGAACTCCAACCCTCCGTGGCCAGGGGCAGCACGGTGGGGCTCTTCATCCCCGGCAGCAGGGAGATGATCTTATCGAGGGAGTCGTTGGGTGCGTTCAGCAGCACGTACTTATTGTTCTTTGCCTTGCGCACGGCACGGATACGAAACAGCAACTGGTCCAGTATGCGCTGCTGCTCTTCGGCCAGGCCTTTCCACTTTACCAGTACGGCCTGGCTCTTCAGGATCGGCTCCACCTCCTTCAGACCATTCATGAACAACGTAGAGCCGCTGCTCACCAGGTCGCACACTGCATCGGCAAGACCAATACTTGGGGCTAACTCTACCGAACCGCTGATCTCGTGGATCTCGGCCTTTATGCCATTGTCGTTCAGGTAGCGCTGGGTGAGAAAGGGATAAGTAGTGGCGATCTTTTTACCCTGCAGGAACTGCACGTCACCGTATTCATCGCTTTTGCGCACCGCTATGGAGAGACGGCACTTGCCAAAACCCAACGCTTCTACGATATCCACCGATTTGTTCTTCTCGAACAGCACGTTCTCTCCCACAATGCCCACGTGGGCCACGCCGTCTTCCACGTACTGGGGGATATCATCGTCCCGGAGAAAATATACTTCAAGGGGGAAGTTGTCAGCCACGCTCCGGAGTTCGTTTTTACCGTTGCGTACCGCTATACCGCAATCGGTCAGCAGCTTGATGGAATCTTCATAGAGTCGTCCCGACTTTTGAATGGCAATCTTGAGGTTCATAGCTATAAAATTAAAAAGGCTTACCTCCATGGTAAGCCTTTACATATTTGGGTGTACACACAATACATCAGCGGCTTACCTCCTTAGGCAAGAATGAGCGTGATGGTGAGTATGTACGGCGTTTTTAAACATTGTGGCGCAAAAATAAGCCTCAATCCTTACCGGCCAAAAGTTTTCTTGCCACCAATTGTTCCGCTCCCTTATCTTAACAGCTCAAATACTCTATCATGTTTATCCCACGCAGAACCACCTTTCTGGCTGCCTTCCTTTTTACGGCCTTTGGCCTCAGTGCACAGGAAGACGTGAAGTACCAGGCGCCTCCAAAGGAGATCATGGACCTGGTTTTAGCCAAACCCACGCCTACGGTGTCCGTAGACGATAAAGGCGAATGGATGCTCCTCATGGAACGCAGCGACTTCCCTACTATTGAAGAGCTTTCACAGCCCGAACTGCGCATTGCCGGCCTCCGGATCAATCCCAATAACTTTTCACCCAGCCGCGCCGGCTCCTCCACCGGTATGGAGGTGAAGAATATCAAGACCGGCAAGGTCTTCGCCGTAGAAGGCCTGCCCGCCGACCTCCACGCCTCTTCCATCCAGTGGTCACCCGACGGCAGCCGTTTTGCCTTTGTCAACTCGGCCAACACCGAAGTGAACCTGTACGTGGTGGACCTGGCAACGAAGAAAGCGACCAAAGTAAACGCTACCCCCCTGAATACTATATTGGGTAATGCCTACCAGTGGGCAGGCAATACAGGATTGGTGTACAAGACCATTGTTCCCAATAAGCCGCTCACGGCGAAACAGGGCGCCCCCACCGGTCCCATCGTCCAGGAGAACCTGGGCAAGGCCGCCGCTTCGCGCACCTACCAGGACCTGATCCGGAACCCCTACGACGAGGCCCTTTTCGAATACTACAGCACGGCCCAGCTGGTAAAAAATGACCTTACCAAAGAAACCGTTATCGGGCAGCCGGCTATCTACCGCAGCTTCAGCCTTTCGCCCGACAACCGCTTTATCCTGCTCACCACCATCGACCAGCCCTTCTCCTACCTGGTGCCGGCTTATGGCTTCCCTCATACCGTATCGGTCATCAATATCAATGGAGCCCAGGTGAAGCAACTGGCGAAGAATCCCACCAGCGAAGGACAGCCCATTGGCTTCGATGACGTGGTGACCTTCCCCCGCAACTACAGCTGGCGCGACGACGAGCCTGCTACCCTCACCTATGTGCAGGCCCTCGATAAAGGCCTGGGTCGTCAGAAGGCCGAGTTCCGCGATGCGGTGTACGCCATCAACCTGGCGGGCGATGCCCAGCCCAGGGAACTGTTTAAGACCCAGCGCCGCTTTGGTGGCATCACCTGGGGCAATAAGGAGACAGCCGTTTTCTACGAGCGCATGACCGCCGACCGCAAGCTGCGCATGAACCGCTATAACCCCACAACCGGTAAAGTGGATTCCCTCTTTGAACGCAGCAGCAATGATGCCTATAGCGATATCGGCGTACCCATGACGCAGAAGAACGCTTATGGCCAGAATACGCTCATCCTGCTCAACGGTAAAGAGCTCCTCCTGCGTTCCCAGGGGTCCTCACCCGAAGGCGACCGTCCCTTTGTGCAGACCTTCGACATCACCAGCGGCAAGAAAAATATACTGTGGCGCTCGCAGGGTACTGCCTACGAAACCGTAGTGGACGTCATTGACCCGGTGAATAGGGTGTTCCTGACCAGCCGCGAGAGCCCTACCGAAACGCCCAACTATTATATCCGCAACCTGAAAAAGAAGATAGCCCCCATTGCCATTACGGACTTTAAGAACCCGTACGCGCAACTGGAAGGTATCAGGAAGGAAAAGATCACTTACCCGCGCGCCGATGGCATTTCCCTTTCCGGTGACCTGTACCTGCCCAAGGGCTACGACGCCAAAAAAGATGGTCCCCTGCCGGTGATCATCTGGGCTTACCCGCGCGAGTACAAGTCGGCCAATGATGCTGCCCAGGTGCGTGGCTCGCAATACACCTTCACCCGTCTCAGTTATGGTTCACCCATATTCTGGGTCACCCAGGGCTACGCGGTGCTCGACAACGCCGAGATGCCCATTGTAGGCGAAGGCAGCAAAGAGCCCAACGACAACTTCATTCCCCAGCTGCACCTCAATGCCCATGCCGCCATCCAGAAGCTGGCCCAACTGGGTGTGGGCGACAGCAACCGCGTTGCCGTCGGCGGACACTCTTACGGTGCCTTTATGACGGCCAACCTGCTGGCACACACCAACCTGTTCAAGGCCGGTATCGCCCGCAGCGGTGCCTACAACCGCACCCTCACGCCGTTTGGCTTCCAGGCCGAAGAGCGCACCTACTGGCAGGCGCCCCAGGTGTACCAGCAGATGAGCCCCTTCACCTATGCCGATAAGATCAAAACACCCATCCTGCTGATCCACGGGGAAATGGACAACAACTCGGGCACCTTCCCTATCCAGAGCGAGCGCCTCTACAATGCCATCAAAGGCCACGGGGGCACGGTACGCTACGTGGTGCTGCCCTACGAAAGCCATGGCTACGCAGCCAGGGAAAACATCCTGCACCTGCTGTGGGAGCAGAACCAGTGGCTGGACAAGTGGGTAAAGAATGCCGACAAGAACAAGCCTGCCGGTAGCGCCGGCGCCAAAAAAGCTTATTAAAACCCATACTCCTTCAATAGAAAGGGCCGGATATCCGGCCCTTTTTTGTATGCTAATCCCTGTGTGTTTTTAGTCTGCTAAACCGGCTCTTGGTCCCTCGGGCGCCATCGTGGCCAGCATACGTGCCTTCTGGCCATTGGTGAACATATACATGCACGCATCGTACGTGTAATCCATATAGTTCATCCACATTTCCAATGGATTGCCCGTGCAGGTGCTCCTCAGGCCAGCTTCAGGGCAACCGGTATTGTAAGAGTCGTGCAAAGGAGTGTCGTCTACGAAATCATTGCCGCAGGTAGCATCGCCCCAGATATGCCGCAGGTTGAGCCAATGCCCGATCTCGTGGGTGGCCGTCCTTCCTTTGTCATAGTTTTTAAAAAGAGTTCCCGTCTTTCCTACTGCAGGATAGTTGAGCACAATGCCATCTGTTTCCTGGTTCCACCCGGGAAAAGTGGCATAGCCCAACAGGCTGTTGCCCAGGTCACAAACCCAGATGTTCAGGTACGTAGAGGGATCCACCACGTCGCTGCCGCCCCGGGTGGAGTACTTCACACTTTCATCACCGTAGCCTACCGACCACTGTTTGCGGTTGCTTTGCACTCTAATGATCCGGTCGAGCGTAAAGCGAATACCTACATCGGCCTTTAAATCCTTGAAGTACGTTGGCACGAGCCGCTGGTCATGATTGCGCAGGTTAAAGTCTTCGTTCAGCACATCGATCTGGGAGGCGATCTGTGCCTCGGATATATTTTCCTGGGGGGTATTATAAATCACATGGACCACCACGGGAATAGTGATTTCTCCACGGGCCGACACCCGTTCCGTCAACCCTGAGCTTATGGCCCGCTGGGTAAAAGATTCCAGGGACCTCAGCCGGTCGCGGTATGAAGGGTCAGCAGCTATCTTTTGCTGCAATAGTTCAAACGAAGCACAGCGCCCTTGTGGAACAGCCGCCAAGGGTTCGGTGGTTTCTGCAGTCTTGTCGGCTTTCTGGCACGAAAGGATCATAAGGCATAGCAATGCCGAAGCGAAGGTTAGTTTGTTCATGTAGTGGGTGTTTATGATGAATAATCGTTAAGGCCAGTTCAACGGGCGGGGAAGGATCGGTGGCTTTACAGGGTAGGAATAGCTGTGTTCCTAAGTTAATGATTTCCATGGGAAAGCACCAAATAAATTCCCGCGGCTGCTGGAGGCGTCAAAAATGTGTTAAGGGCACAACCCTTACCACCTCCTTAACGTCTGCAGGTAGAACTTTGCACTAAATCAGCTACATGAGAAAGATCCTATCGCTCTTTGTATTGGTCACCCTGGCGCAGTGGGCCTCCGCCCAAAAGGTGGAAAACATTGCCTTTAACCTGTATACCGACAGCTTAAAGAAGGGTTTCTACAACTACATCAGCGTGGATGGGCAGCTTTCCGACGGCAGCTGGTTGCCCCTCGACACCACCCAGGTGAAGTTCACGGCCAACACCGGCCACTTTGAAGGCAACGACATCTTTATCGACTCTTCCTATAAAGCAGATTCTATCATTGTAAAAGCCGTTCTCCGCTCCAATCCCGCCATTTGGAAGCAGGTAACCATCTATATAAGAAAAAGGGGCTTCGATGAGCCCCTTAAAACAAATGACGAACTATTTGAGGAAATGCGCCAGAACAACCGCCGCAAGCGGTCGGAACGCAGTGCCTGATATTAAACCTTAGACCGCGTCTTCCAGGACGGCGCTCATCTTCTTCGCATCTTCCAGGAACTTAGCCAGGCCTAAATCGGTCAGCGGGTGCTTCAGCAGGCCCAGGATCGACTCCAGCGGGCAGGTGCACACGTCGGCGCCCAGCTCAGCAGCACGCACAATGTGGTTGGCGTTGCGGATTGAAGCTGCCAGGATCTCGGTCTTATAGCCCTGGATGGAGAAGATCTGCGAGATCTGCTCGATCAGGATCATACCATCCCAGCCCGAATCATCGATACGGCCAATGAAAGGAGACACGTAAGCAGCGCCTGCCTTGGCGGCCAGGATGGCCTGTCCGGCCGAGAACACCAGCGTACAGTTGGTACGGATGCCGTTATCGGTGAACCACTTAATGGCTTTCACGCCTTCTTTGATCATGGGCACTTTCACCACGATGTTGGGGTGGATCGCCGCCAGCTTCTTTCCTTCCTCGACAATACCCTCGAAATCGGTGGACAATACCTCCGCGGAAATATCCCCATCTACCAGTTCGCAGATGGTTTTATAGTGCTGGTTTACTGCCTCCTCGCCTTTGAT
>DASWYM010000139.1:0-5444 GCA_036404975.1 Chitinophagaceae bacterium | reverse complement strand
AAGGCTAACCACCGAGAACCACTATGGCGTACCTAAGAGGCATATTCTATTCGTTACCCGTACAACTGGTGTTCCTGCATTTCCGAAAATACCAGATCCTGCTGGTGTTTTGGGGAGCCCTGTTCGGTACGGTGGCGGGCTCGCTGATGACCACCTTTGGAGCCGATGCCTTATTTCTTGCTCCCGAGTACCTGGGTAATGTAAACGCCCTGAGCATGGCCCTGGTGGGCGCGGCAATAGGGGTATTCATCATGAGCTGGAACATCACCACCTTTATCCTCTTTACGCGTCACTTCAAGTTCCTGGCCGCCACGCAGTTCCCGTTTCTGAAGTATTGCATCAACAACAGCGTGATCCCCTTACTGTTCCTGGTCTTCTTCCTGGTGAAGGCTTACTCCTTTGCCCACTATAAGGAGCTGATCCCTACGGTAGAGTTTATCTTTTTAAGCATAGGATTCCTGCTGGGGCTCACCTTTGTCTTTCTTACCTCCTTCCTGTATTTCTTCCGCGCCGACAAGACCATCCTGCGCGGCCTGCAGCCCCTGTTTGACAACGCGAAGAACTACCTGCTGCACCTGCAGCCGGAGCATGCCCCCACCAATGGCAAGACCCTCATGCGGTCGGAATGGTACCTCGACTCGTTTACGAGCGTGCGCCGCTGCCGCAGCGTGGCCCACTACTCGCCCGACCTGATCGAGAAGATCTTTAAGCGCCACCACTTTGCCGCGGTAATGAGCATCATGATCGCCTACCTGTTCCTGATCCTGATCGGCTTTTTCCTTGATTATAAGGCCTTCCAGATACCGGCAGCCGCGAGTATTACGTTGTTCTTTGCCATCCTGATCGGGGTGTCGGGAGCCTTCACCTACTTCTTCCAGAGCTGGAGCATCCCGGCTTTCCTCCTCTTCCTGGGCCTGCTGAACCTGCTTTACCGGAGTGAGTGGATCGACCCGCGCAACAAAGCCTATGGCCTGTCGTACCAGGAAAGCGATCCGCGCCCCCGCTACAGCATCGAGGCCCTGGAGGAGCTGAGCAACCCTGCGGCCGTGGAGCGCGACCGACAGAACATGGCCGCCGTGCTGGACCGCTGGAAAGAAAAGCAGGGTGAGGACAAACCCCTCATGGTGGTTATCGCCACCAGCGGCGGCGGCACCCGCAGCGCCACCTTTACTATGAACGTGCTGCAGCGGCTCGACAGCGTGACCGGCGGCCAGCTGATGAACAAGACCTTCCTGATCACCGGCGCCTCGGGCGGCATGATCGGGGCCTCCTACTTCCGGGAACTCTACCGCCGGAAGATCACCACTCACGATATTAACCTGCAGTCGCACGAGTACGTCGACAACATCTCGGGCGACCTGCTCAACCCTACCTTCTCGTCATTTGTGGCCCGTGACCTCTTTGCTCCCGAACAACGCTTTTCGGTAGGGCCCTATACGTATTTAAAGGACCGCGGCTACTCGTTCGAGGCGGCGCTGAACGCCAATACGAGGGGGGTGCTGGATAAGCGCCTGCAGGACTACGCGCAGGACGAGCGCATGGCCCGTATCCCTTTGATCTTCTACCACAACGTCATTTCCCGCGACGGCAAGAAGATGCTCATCTCCACCCAGCCGCTGCGCTTTATGATGCGGGCACCCAGCGACAGCGTGCGCCGTGCCCCCGACGCGGTGGACTTCACGACCTTCTTTGCGAAACAGAACCCCTACAACTTGCGCGTGCTCACCGCCCTGCGCATGAACGCCACCTTCCCGGTAGTGCTGCCCAACGTGTGGCTGCCCTCCGACCCGGTGATCGACGTGATGGACGGGGGGCTGAGGGACAACTACGGTGTGGAAACCGCCCTGCGCTTCCTGAGTACCATGGAAGACTGGATCGAGCAGAATACCCGCGGGGTGGTCCTCCTCCAGATCCGCGACCGTATGGACGGGGGCTGGGAGAACCCCTACGAGACGTCGAGCATTACCGAGAATGCCGTCAAGCCTTTCTTCCTGCTACAGCACAACTGGTATAAGATCATGGAATATGCCCAAAGCGACATGGCGGCCTACTACCTTGCCAACAGCAAGCTGCCCATCCAGCGCATCTCCTTCCAGTACATTACCGCCAAAGAAGAAGACAAAGCTGCGCTGAACTTCCACCTCACCCAGCGCGAGAAGAAGGACATTGCCGTATCGCTGAACTCGGGAGTGAATGTCGAGAACTTCGAGAAGGTGTCGAAGCTGCTGCACACGCCGGTGCTGGCAAAAAAGTGAGACGGAGGACCTTGAAACGTCAAAAGTGAGACGTGAAACGGGGTCAATTGTCCATAGTCGATGGACAATAGCCTGAGCCGGTTAGGGCTCAGGGACAATCAGTTTATAGAAGTCGGGAAGGACACGGATGTCCAGGATTTCCTCGGTGGCTGCGGGGTCGCCATCGATGTGCAGGGGGGCGGAGGCCAGGTTTTTAATGATCACCTCCTTTGCCTGGAAGTAAATGACGCCGCCGTGCCTGTTGCTGAAAGGGGACTCCTGCAGGGGGTTGAACCCTCCTACCTGGCGGAAGGTCTGGAGCAGCATGGACAGCTTGCTTTGGGCCGTCACCACCACGATATCAAGCAGCCCGTCGGTAAGGGAAGCCCTGGGGGCGATGGTAAAGTAGTTGCCGAACTGGTTGCTATTGGCCACCGAGATAAAGAAGGCTTCGGTGTTCAGTTCCTCGCCCCCGGCAGAAATGGTAAAGGGATAGGCCTTTGCCGTGAAGAAGTCGGCGACGGCCTTCTGCACATAGGTCTTCAGCCCCCGGCGGGGGTCTTTGGCAAAGTCGTGGGCTACCTGGGCATCCAGCCCCAGCCCGCAGAGCATGCAGGCAAATCGGCCGTTGATCTCGAAGGCGTCGGTAAGCAGGCTATGGCCCTTGAAGATGATGTCGAGCGCCTTCTCCCCCGCCTTTGGGATACCGGCCGAGAAGGCCAGCCCATTACCCGAGCCCGTAGGAATGATGCCAAAGCGGATGTCGAAGCCCCGCACGCCGTTGAGCACCTGGTTGATGGTGCCGTCGCCACCGGCAATAACCACGTCGGTGACGCCCTCCTCCCTGATGATGGGATGGAGGAAGGAATAGTCGCCGTCTATTACGGAGTGGTGGATGCTGTAGTGGATACCGGCAGCTTTGGTCTTTGTTTCGATCAGCGTCTGCAGGGAGGCCTTGCCCCCGGTACCGGAAATGGGGTTGATGATGTAGACTATATGGCGCAAGAGGAGTTTTGAGTTTAGAGTTTTGAGTTTAGAGTTGTTCAGCACCACAAAGCCAGAGAACCTCTTTTTTCTCCTTCCACTCTTTTATCCTCTTAGTTTTATGGTCGACAAATGTACTCTGCGGATGCGAATGCGGGCGGCTAATTCGGGATCATCGGGCAGGGCCCAGGTGTATACATAAATCGTGTTTGCCTTGTTGAAGAGCTTCTTCAGGTTCGCATTGGAGATGGTAAACAGGTTGCCCTTGTGTGTATGCAGTTCGTTCTCCCCTTTGTCGACCATGGTGATGGTCCGGGTCCAGCCTGTCCGGGGTTCCTTTTCCGTGTACTTGATCAGGAAGGTACCGGTACCGGAGAGATCAGCCCTATTGATCGTCACCACGTTGCCTTCGGGTTTTTCTACCCCGGTAGCCAGCTTTTGCTTGCCCTTGTGTATTACTTTCCACGAGTCCTGGGCAAGGGCCGGCAGGGAGAAGCTAAGGAACATAAGAAGACTGAAGAGCTTCATATTGCACGTTTTTAGATGGGTAAAGGCTGTAATTTCACAATTATGGACCAGAATACGGGTAAATACATTGTTATTATTGGCACAAGTATCGTGCTGATAGGGGTAATTGTGTATTTCCTGCACGACAAATTGCACTGGATCGGCCGCCTGCCCGGCGATATCCGGGTGGAAAGGGAAAACTTCCGCTTTTACTTCCCTTTGACCACCATGATCCTTTTTTCGGTTCTGCTGACCCTGGTCATAAACCTGATCAAAAAGTTTTTGTAAAGTCCCCCTCAGCACTGGGCTGCCCGCCTTATTTAGCGTACCTTTGCGCCTCCTCAAACAGCTATTGGCCTAAGACCTCAGGTATAATCTTTTTACTTGCAGCTTGGAGCCTGTGGCTTGAAGCTTATAATTTATGGATATCAGAAATATAGCAATTATTGCCCACGTTGACCACGGTAAGACCACCCTGGTGGACAGGATCCTGCACACGACCCACGTGTTTCGTGACAACCAGGAAACCGGTGACCTGATCATGGACTCCAACGACCTGGAGCGCGAGCGCGGTATCACCATCTTCAGTAAGAACGCCGCCGTAGTGTACAATGGAGTAAAGATCAACGTGATCGATACCCCCGGCCACGCCGACTTTGGAGGCGAGGTGGAAAGGGTACTGAAAATGGCCGATGGCGTGATCCTGCTGGTGGATGCCTTCGAAGGCCCCATGCCCCAGACCCGCTTTGTACTGCAAAAGGCCCTTCACCTGAACCTGAAGCCCATCGTGGTGATCAACAAGGTGGATAAGCCCAACTGCCGCCCCGACGAAGTGCATGATGCTGTATTCGAACTGTTCTTCAATCTCGACGCTACCGAAGAGCAGCTGGACTTCCCCACCTACTATGGTTCGGGTAAGAACGGCTGGTTCAACGACAGCCTTACCGAGATCGACAATATTACTCCCCTGCTCGACGGTATCATCAAGCACGTGCCTCCTCCCAAGGTAGGCGAAGGCACCCTGCAGCTCCAGATCACTTCCCTGGACTACTCTTCTTTCCTGGGCCGTATCGCCATTGGTAAAGTAGCCCGTGGCTCCATCCGCGAAAACCAGCCCATCTCCCTCATGCAGGCCGACGGCACCGTGAAGAAGATGCGTGTGCGCGAACTGTATGTGTTCGAAGGCATGGGCAAGAAGAAGGTGAGCGAAGTAGTGGCCGGCGACCTGTGCGCCGTAGTGGGACTGGAAGACTTCAACATCGGTGATACCATTGCCGACTTCGAGAACCCCGAGGCCCTGCCGGTGATCTCCGTGGACGAGCCCACCATGAACATGCTGTTCTCCATCAACAACTCTCCCTTCTTTGGTAAGGACGGTAAGTTCGTGACCTCGCGTCACCTGCGTGACCGCCTGATCAAGGAAACCGAAAAGAATCTCGCCCTGCGTGTACAGGACACAGACAGTGCCGATAGCTTCATGGTCTACGGCCGTGGTATCCTGCACCTGGGTGTACTGATCGAAACCATGCGCCGCGAAGGCTACGAGCTGACCATCGGCCAGCCGCAGGTGATCACCCGGGAGATCGATGGCAAGAAGTGCGAGCCCTTCGAAACCCTCGTGGTGGACGTGCCGCAGGAATATGCTTCCAAAGTAATTGACCTGGTGACCCGTCGCAAAGGCGAAATGCACGTGATGGAAACCAAGGGCGACATGCAGCA
>DASWYM010000138.1:0-13800 GCA_036404975.1 Chitinophagaceae bacterium | reverse complement strand
CGCTGGTTTTTAACAATTCCGTGCACTGGTCGATAATATTTGGAAGCGCCTTTGCTGCGGCTTTAACTTTTCACTGTCAATCCTTCCTCATATAAAATCAGCTTCTATGTTCACACAATTATCCAACCGGTTAATGATGATACTTTTTGTCATCACATTTGCAGCTTGTCAGAAAAAAGATACTGCTTCTCCTGAAGAGTTTCCAGCTTCCAGCGCTCGTAACAACGAGGCCAACGGACATCTAAAACAAACCAATACGTTTTCAGCAGACGTTGTGAAGCGCTGGCTGGAGGTGCAAACATCAATGCTCCATCGACAGTCAGGAAATCCTTTTGGATTAAACCCAGCCAGGTACATGGCTTATACCGGCGTTGCCTTGTATGAGGCAGTAGTTCCCGGCATGCCTGCATACAGGTCGCTGCAAGGTCAACTCACCGATATGCCAACCATGCCTGCCACCACACCCGGTCAGGGCTACCACTGGCCCTCCAGCGCACATGCCGCACTGGCAATGATGACGAAAAAGTTTTTCAGTACTACTCCTGCCTACAATTCCCAGGCGGTCACTGATCTCGAAAATGAACTGAATGCAGCTTACCGGGCTGAAGCAGGCGATGTAATGTTTGAAAGGTCTGTAACCTTTGGAGCGGAAATTGCAAACAGGATCTTTCAATGGTCTACTACTGATAATGCAAACTGGCCCACAACTCCTTACCAGCTGCCAACAGCATTTCCAGGTATGTGGCAGCCTGAAACCCCCGGCGGCGCCATTGGTTTTCCATACTGGGGATACAACCGCCTGATGGTGCCTGGCAGCATTGACAACACCGAATCTCCAGCTCCACCGCCCTACAGTACAAATCCCGCCTCCGCCTATTTCATGCAGTATAACGAAGTGTACCAGGTATCGCGAAACCTTACCCCTCAACAAAAGCTGATTGCCCGTTACTACAATGATGTGAACCCGGGCATGCCGGCAGGAGCACATTACCTTTCTATATTGCGGCAGGTGATCGAACAGTTTGACCCGGCGCTCGACAAGGCTTCACTTACTTATGCAAAGACAGGTATTTCGCTCTTTGATGGCACCACCGCATCTTTTAAAGCGAAATTCACTTACCTCAACGAACGGCCTTTTTCTTACATCCGTTCAGTGATTGCACCGGCAGCAGTTCCGGCATGGCAGCCTTTCATTCCTACTCCGCCTTACCCTGATTTTCCCTCGAATCATGCCTTGTTCAGCGCCAGCGTTGCCTTTGCTCTAAGCAGTCTCTATGGCAGCCAAACACCGTTTGTAAATCGTACATACGAGGGGGTCATGGTTGACCTGGGCAGTGGACCTGTAAACCTGGGCACACGACACTACAGTTCTTTTGACGCTATGTCGCAGGAGATCGGCATGTCAAGGTTATATGGTGGCATTCACATTCGTTACGCTCTGGAAGCAGGATGGGAACAGGGTAGAAAAATCGCTCAGAATATAGACAAAACAGTGAAGTTCATTAAATAAGCTGCTCAGCGACTTGCGTCCGCTTTTTTAAAATGGAAGTAGAAGCTGGACGGATGTAAGCCCGGGTGAATTCTCACTCGGGCTTTTCGCAAGGTGGTTTTGCTGATCCTAATAATTTCATTTGGTGCATCAGCTGCAAAAGCCGATGAAATTGACCACCTTTAGCCGGGTAGAAATTGACAAGAAGCGAAACAAAGCAACACCCTTACAACGTTCTTTCAAAACGCCACACATCTGACACACCTGCACTACATGATATTGATTGTCAAGACCTAAAGATTCCAGTCCTGGGCACTCGCGCTGCACTCGCCTAAATCTAAAAGGCCTTCCTCTTAAATTTCATGATCTTCATCAGCACCCGCAATTTCCATCCTTCTATTTCCCCTTTTCTATAAAAAGAACCAGCCCACCTACGATCTATCGTAGACAGGCCACTAGAACTTACTGAGATTCAATACCGCCACTTAATTACCCTAATACCTGGACCATAACGGCCGGCTGCTTTTTGTATAAGAGGTAAAGAAGCGCTTTAAAACTACTACAAAAACAACGGATGAGTTATCACCCTTGCTGATCCTTAAACTACGCCACCAGTAAGGAATACCCACAGCTTCATGGAAATAACTTCTCATCCCTTGAAAAATAGATGTACCTTGTTCATTCCCCCCTACTGTTTACGCATCCTACCCCGCGTATCAACATTATTCATCATTAAACTTCTATCATGAAAAGAGTCTCCACGTTCGTGCTGGGCCTGCTGCTCCTGTCGTTCTGCTCCACTTCCTCGATGGCCCAAAAGAAAGAGGCCATGCCGGTTAAAATGAAAGCCGGCGCCCAGAAAACCATGTCCTGGACCACGTCCTCGAAAGCCGCCCGCGAGTGGGCCCAGAAGGGCAGCCTGCATTTTTTAAATGCCGAGTGGCCGCAGGCCTACGACTACTTCAACAGGGCGTCCAACATGGATCCTAATTTCACCGAGCCACTCATCTTCATGTCGTGGATGGCAGCCGGTCAAAGCAAAAAAGACCTGGCCCAGCGGGCCCTGAAAAGCGCTACCAACAAGCCGGAAGGCGAAAAGCTGTGGGCGTCCATTTTAGATGAAAAATCAACCCCTGAATCACGGCGCGAGGCCTGGACCAAACTGAACGATATGTACCCTGAAGACCCCCTTGTCGCCTCAGGTTTTGTACGCTCCCGCGCTACCCTCGACGAACGCATTGCCGCCGCCGGGGAGTTCCTGCAAAAATTCCCTAATGCGGGCCACATGCACAACTCGCTGGGCTACTACTACATGGAAAAGAAGGACAACGAAACCGCCAAAAAGCATTTCGAGAAATACATCGAGCTTTACCCTGAGGGCTACAACCCTTATGACTCCATGGGCGAATACTACCTGACCATCGGCGACCTGGACAACGCCGAGAAGTACTACACCATGGCTCTTGAAAAGTATCCTTTCATTTCCAGCGCCCAGGAAGCGATGGCTAAGATCAAAATGGAAAAAGAAAAGAAAAACCCGGAAGCCAAAAAAGAATAACCTATTGTCCGCAACGATAAACGGGGCCCACTGGACCCCGTTTATCGTTCCAGGTCCCTCCGGATCCCGGTAAAAAGGATTCAGCATAAACGTTGTTCACACAGAAAACCTAATACTCAGAACCTCGCACCCTTTCGCCTACCTTTATGAAAACGGCCGCATGCAATCCTTACCGCGTAAACTTTGTGTACAGTTGGCCCTGCTTCCTTTTGTTTTTTCGTGCAGCGCCCAGCCCACCCTGGAGCAGAAGATCGGCCAGATGATCATGGTAGGCCTTCCCGGTAATACTGTCGATACCGCCACCCCTTTTTATAAAGACCTGCGCGCAGGCAAAGCCGGCGGCATCACCCTTTATGAGCGCCACCTTACGCCCACCCATGCTGCCGAAAACCTAAAGAACCTTATTGCGGCTTACCAGGCTGCTGCTCCCATACCCTTGTTTGTTGCCATCACCCAGGAGGGCGGTGTGGTCAACCGCCTGAAGGAGAAGTACGGCTTTCCGCCTTCCCCCTCCGCACAGTACCTGGGCACACTCGATAACCCGGACAGCACGAAGTACTATGCCGACCTTACGGCCCGCACCCTTTCGCAGCTGGGCATCAATGTGAACTTTGCCCCCGTGGTGGATGTATTCATGCCCACCAACCCCGTGCTGGGCTCGCGAGAGCGTACTTATTCGGCCAGCACGGAAGCTATTACCCGCCATGCCGCCCAGGTCATCCGCTCGCACGACCACTATGGCGTACACACGGCGCTAAAGCATTTCCCCGGCCATGGCTCCTCCACCGAAGACTCCCACCTGGGCGTTACCGACGTGAGCCGCACCTGGAAGCGCGAAGAGCTGCAGCCTTATGAGGACCTGCTGGAGCAGGGGCTGGTGCGCAGCATCATGACCGCCCATATTGTAAATACCCGGCTCGATACCACGAGGCTGCCCGCTACCCTGTCGCGCACCGTTATAACGGGTTTGCTACGCGGGCAACTGAAGTTCGACGGCGTCGTCTTTTCCGACGACATGCACATGAAAGCGATCTCCGCCGAGTATGGCCTGGAGGAAGCCGTGCAACTGGCCATCAATGCCGGCGTGGATGTGCTGCTGTTCTCGGGCAATGCCGGCGAGGGCGTTTCCACCGCGCCTACCGACCTGGTGCGCATCATCAGCGAGCTGGTCAGGGAAGGTAAGGTGCCGGAGCAAAGGATCGACGAGTCCTACCGCCGGATCATGAGAATGAAGGGAGGCTTTTAGTCCATAGTCGATGGTCCATGGTCCATAGTAGTAACTATGACAGGAAGAGGCTTACAGGAGAAGATCATTGATTACTGGATGACATCGTGAGTGGCAGGGCCTCCTATCCAAAAGCTCCCTGCAGCGGGGGAGGGCACTCATCACTCATCACTCATCACTCATTGTCTTTACGCACAGCGTTCTTTAAGCAGCAATACCCGCCCTTTGGGGGCAGGTATGCCGAAATATATTTACCGGGGAAATTACTTGTGCTTCTTACTGGCCGCCGCCACCACCGTAGCCTCCGCCACCATAGTTGCCGCCACCGCCGTTGCCACCGTAGCCACCACCTTTGTTGTAGCCACCGCCGCCACCGCCTTTGTTGTAGCCGCCTCCGCCGCCATAGCCGCCGCCACCACCACGGTTACCACCGCCGCCGTAGCCGCCACCGCCGCCTTTGTTATAACCGCCGCCACCGCCGTAGCCTCCGCCACCGCCGCGATTGCCGCCACCGCCATAACCACCACCGCGGTTGCCGCCGCCACCGTAGCCTCCGCCACCGCGGTTGCCACCATAGCCGCCACCGCCGCCGTAGCCTCCGCCACCGCCGCCGCTGCGCTCGTCTGCTTCTTTTACAATAAGTTGCTTTTTACCGAAGGCAATATCCTTGAGGTGTTCAATAGCATCGCGGCCGTCCTGCTCGTTGACCATTTCCACAAAACCAAAGCCCCTGCTTTTGCCGGTTTCCTTGTCCAGAGCCACCTTGGCGGATACCAGGGGTCCGAATTTTTCGAAGATCTCTACCAGTTCATCGTCATACAAATCGTAGGGTAAACCGGCTACAAAGAGTTTCATCAGATATCAGTTTTGTGTAAATGTACAGAACTTATTGATTGCGTGGTAGCCCGCTTTTCACCTATATTAGTCTACCCCGCCCCTTTTTTTGTTTAACTTCAGGACCCCTCAACCACACAAACATGGATCAAAAGATCATCAACCTCTACGACGAGTACACCCACAAGCCCCTGCCCCGTTCCGTCTTCCTTAAGAAGCTGGTGGCCCTTACCGGCAGCCTGGCCGCCGCCCTCAGCGTCCTGCCCCTGCTGGAAGGCTGCTACAGCAAGGCCGCCACCTCCGCCGGCGGGGACCTGCTCACCGAACGCATCACCTACCCGGGCGCCGGCAGCGAGATGAAAGCCCTGCTGGCCCGCCCCCGCAAGGAGGGCCGCTATGCCGGCATCATTGTTATCCACGAGAACCGCGGCCTCAACCCCCACATCGAAGACGTTACGCTGCGCGTGGCCCGCGCAGGCTACCTCGCCCTGGGCGTGGACGCCCTCTCGCCCTTTGGCGGCACGCCGGCCAACGAAGACGAAGGCCGCACCCTCATCGGCAAGCTCGATGCCGCCCGGAACCTGCAGAACTATATCAAAGCCTACGACTACCTGGCTACCCGCTCCGACTGCAACGGCCGCTTTGGCTGCGTGGGCTTCTGCTGGGGCGGCGCCCTGGCCAACCAGCTGGCGGTGAACGACGCGCGGGTAAAAGCCGCGGTGGCCTACTACGGCCGCCAGCCCGAAATGGCCGACGTGCCCAGGATAAAAGGCGCCGTCCAGCTCCATTACGGCGAACTGGACGAGCGCATCAATGCCGGCATCCCGGCCTACGAAGCCGCCCTGAAGGCAGCCGGCGTGCCCTACGAGCTTTATATCTACCCCGGCGCTAACCATGCCTTCCATAACGACACCTCCGCCGCCCGCTACAACGAGGCCGCCGCTAAGCTCTCCTGGCAGCGCACCCTGGCTTTTTTCGATAAACACCTGGACTAGAGGAAGCTGCGAGCTATGAGCTGCGAGCGGCGAGGGGAGTCCATGGTCCATAGCTAATAGTCCATTGCAGGGTCATTAAGTCAGTGCGTCATTGGGTCATTCGTGGATGCGCGGAGCTTACCCCGGGTTTGACCAGAGTTTCTTCTGAGTCAGTCCCGAGTCTATAGGACTCGGGTTATACTCGGGACAAACTCGGCTCAAACTCGGGACAAACTCGGGACACCCCCCTGTGGGGGAGAAGGGATTAGGTTCCGATAGCTATCGGAATGGGGATTAGGAATTAGGCGGAGCTCCAATGACTTATTGACTTAATGACCCAATGACTTTGCTATGGTCCATGCCCGCCCGGACGGTCGGACGGGGACTATGGTCTATGGACTCCTCACTCACCTCCCTATAGCTATCGGGACACCATTCACCACTCACCGTCGAGGCCTTCTCCGAAATAAATCGTAACTTATAGTACCATCTTACAGAACTGCTTCCCCTTCCCCGAAGTCCCTGCGGATACGCTGCGTTTCGACACAATAAATCGTTTGATATGATAAAAGCCTTCCTAACCTTTCTCCTGGCCTTGCCGGCCTTGCTGCTGACGGCCCAGCCGGCGCAGGACCGCGAAGAAGTGGCCCGTGTGGCCACCGCCTTTTTCCGCTCCTGGAACAACCACGACTTCAGCGACATCGCTTCTTACACCACCGCCGACGTGAACTTCGTGATGGGCATGGGCACCCACTGGAAAAGCCGCCAGGAAGTGATCCGCGGCCAGGTGCGCAACCACCAGGTGCTGTTCCGCACGACTCCCTTTACCCCTGAGCCGGCTTCGGTGAACACGCGCTTTATCACCGACGATGTGGCCATCGTGAACCTCGAGGCCCGCATCGGCGCCTTTTTCCCGCCCGACGGCGTAGACCGCGGCAACAATAAGCAGGGCGAAAATAAGGTGCGCTTTACCCTGGTAGCGGTGCGGCAGGGCGGCAAATGGCTGCTCACCGCCATGCAGGCCACACCGGTGGATGAGCAGGCGGAAGCGGGAATGAAACAGTAAGAGAAGCTGCCAGCTTCAAGCTACAAGCTGCAAGCTTTGGCCAGGAATAATGAGTGATGAGTAATGAGTAGGGGAACTGCCGGCACCAGATAAAGCATCTTAAAAAGCGATACCGGGGCGGGGAATTGTACTTTGCGGGGGCTTGCTTGGAAAAATTGTGGAACTTTAGAGCTCTTTGGGGCGGACCACCGTCCTTGCTGACATAATACAACGCACATGAACACACAGATCTGGGCCAAGTATTTGCCCATCATTAAGATCCTTATGAAACGATCGGCCGGCGGCGACCAGGTGCTCAACCTGAACCTTACCGATTTCGAGCGCGCCGGCATGGCCCGCAAGTCGGGCTATAAGTTTACGATCCAGTTCAGCAACGGCCGGGTAGATAATGTCATCAGCGCCATACCCCTGGCTAAAGACCTGGCCACGGCCCTGCTGGAGGATGCAGCGGTGAAGGAACTGCTGCTGCAGAACGATTACCACATTAGCCTGAACCCCAAGTACCAGTTGGGGATCAAGTTTATTCCCCGCCCGGATGCCGGCGACGGCACCTCATCCACCCCCGTACAGGCGGATGCCGGCAACGTTTCCTGACAGGCTGCTGCTATCGATTTTGCGGCCATAATACTAAGTTGGACGGACGCCCCGTTGCGGCGCCCGCTTACCCCTTCTAACTCTCATCTATAACCTTTTACAGACATCGCATACTATGGAACAGGCGACACCCAATCCCGAAATACTCTTACAGATCGTGCGCACCAGGATGCCCTTTGGCAAATACAAAGACCGGCTCCTGTGCGACCTGCCCGATTCCTACCTCGAATGGTTTGCCCGCGAAGGCTTCCCCAAAGGCAAACTGGGCATGCTGCTGCAGACCGTGCACGAGATTAAAATGAATGGACTGGGCGACCTGCTGGTGCCCCTTAAAAAGATGTAGACAAGGGCACCGGGCCGCGGCGCAGGCAGGGTGCGAAAAAAGCTGATTTAGGCATTGAAATATAGCGGCTATTTTTCTAACTTTATAGTGCAGCGTACCTGTTGCAATGGTTGTCTGTACTAATATATGCTGGTTCTCTTTTATTGAGCTTTATTTAGATTCATTAGCTGAACTGTAAAACCCATTAAACGCCCCTTTAGCACTCCGGAAAGAAGAACAGAACACTTACGATTATTGGATTCATAGCTTGTTCAAATACGAGGCGGGAAAGATGTCCGTAAACCTACTGACGGGAATTAGTAAAAAAGGACCCCGGAACACTCTACTCTTTTTGCGAACACCTAAAAACTATGAATTATGAACAGAGAAAACACCTCCTTCTTTGGCAGCCTTTTCGGCACTAAGGAACAGCCCACAGAATTTGGGAAACCAACCCCCGTAGTAGTGACGTCCTATTCCCAGCCCCACGTGCTTCAGCAGCGCATGCGCGAAGAGCGAATGACCCACGGCGAAACGGTGACCGCCAACATTTCACCGGTGCGCCTGGAGAGCGCCCACGGCAGAATGATCCTGTATTTCTGCCCGATGAAGACCATCGAGGTGCTTCATACCGTTAGCCCCGGCGACGGAGGCAACCTGCCTTCCCAGGTTAAAGTGGAGGGCCTGACCATTCCCCCCGGACTGGAGCCCGGCTTCTATCACCTGAAGAACGTTACGCTGAGCTCAAATGGTACCATGCAGGTACTGGCCACCGAGAACACCGCCTGGGAGCGTACCGAGGCAGAACGCTATTAACCAAGGGCGTTTCCGAAATACTGCCCGCGGGGCCCTGCGTACATAGTTCGCAGGGCCCCGCTGTTTTGGGGAAGTGTGAGGTGAGACATGAAACGTGAGAGAAGCTGATAGCTGATAGCTGCTAGAAGAGATAGGCTGTACGCTTTACGCGATACGCTGTACGCAATGGGAATGAGTGATGAGTGATGAGCCGGCCTCCACTATAGTGAGCTTTCCTACTGGAAGCCACTGAAGGCAGCAGGGCAATAATCAATTAATCCAATAATCAATAATCCCCTCCCATAAACCACTTCCCGCTGTCGGACCCTGCCATGGACCATGGACCATGGACTATAAACTATAAACCCTTTTCTCGTAGCTCATAGCTCGCAGCTCATAACTCGCAGCTTCTCTCCCCTCTCCGCCTAGCGGCTGTTGGCAATGGTCACCAGCTTGCGCACGTCGAGGATAATGATCCTGCGGCCTTTGGTCTGCAGGATGCCCTCTTCCTTGAAGTCGGAAAGGATGCGCACCACGTTCTCGCGCGCCGTGCCCACAATGGAGGCCAGGTCTTCGCGCGACATCGCGATCTCTACCGACATGCCTTCCTGGAAGTCCTGCTTGTATTTCTCGCGCAGCACCACCAATTGCAGGGCCAGCCGCTCGCGCACCGAGCGCTGGGCGAACAAGGCCAGGCTGTTGGCAAACACCGTAAACTCGTGGCTCAGGGTCTTCAGCAGCCGCTTGCTTAATATGGGGGAACGATCCACGGCCTGCAGGAAGTGGTGGCGCGGGATAAAGGAAATATGGCTTTCTTCCAGGGTAGCGGCCGAGTCGGCATAGCGGTCATCAGCCAGCACGGCATGGTAGCCGATCAACTCGCCCGTGTTGGCCACATAGATGATCTGCTCGCGGCCTTCCTTGTCGATCTTGAACTTCTTCACCTTGCCGCTCCGGATATAATAGATGCCGGTAGGCACGGCGCCTTCGCGAAAGATGGTATCCCCCTTTTTGTAGGTGTGCTCGAGCGCTTCCTGCTTCAGCAATTCCAGGTCTTCAGGGGGAAGGTCGGCAAGGATGGACTGGCTTTTAAAGTCCCAGTCATCCATCGAAAAGATACCTTTTAGACTCATATGGGCAGCACGGCACGCTGCTGGAAAGTGATAAATCTTACTTTTTCCGTTGACTTATTACAAAGCAACGCGCGCCCTTCAAAGATAGCTTTGCAAAATGAAAACTTTACAAGCTACCCGTGCGGATTTATATTATACCAGCGAGCACGAATGGATCAACTTCCAGGGCTCTGTGGCCTATGTAGGCATCTGCCCCTTTAAACTGAAGGGCATCCAGAAGATCGAGCGGCTGGTTTTCGAAGAAGATACCTGGCTGAAAAAGAAAGGCGAGGTCATCGCCACCTTGTATTACGACGACTACAGCATACCGGTCTGCATGCCGGTAGACGGCAAGATCATCAACCTCAATGATAAGCTCCTCACCGGCGAGCACGAGGTGCTGCTGCAAAGCCCCGACCACTTTGGCTGGGTGGCCCGGGTGTCGCCGGCACAGCCCTACGAACGCAAGGGCCTGCTGCACGCCGAGCAGTACAAAAAGCTTTTAAGACGGTGACTAACCACTATGGATCCCAAGAACCTCCAATCCCGATCCTGGTACCGCGACCGCTGGTTTGCCAACGAGGCACAGTTCATACAACTGTACCCCCTGCCCATCCAGCAGCTGGACCACGTGCACTGGACGCCCCTGGTGGTGGCCTTCAAGGCCCTGCAATTCCTGAAAACCAGGCCCGGGGATAAGATCCTCGACATCGGCAGCGGCATCGGCAAGTTCTGCCTCGCCGGGGCCTATTACAAGCCGCAGGCACTCTTTTACGGGGTGGAGCAGCGCCACCGCCTCGTGGAGTACGCCCGCACCGCCAAAGACCTCCTGGGCTTTACGAACGTGGAGTTCCTCCAGGGCGACTTTACACAGGTGAACTTTAAGGAGTTTAACCACTTTTACTTCTTCAACTCCTTTGGAGAAAACCTGGCGGACCGGTACCGCATTGACGAGAGCATCGACTATTCGGCCGAGCTGTATTACTACTACAGCACCTACCTGCGCAACAAGCTGGATACCATGCCTGCTGGCACCCGCTTTGTCAGCTACTGCAGCTCCGATGATGAAGTGCCCCTCAGCTATCAACTAATAAAAACCCAGTACGAAGGAACCCTGAAGTTCTGGGAAAGGAAATAATACAAGGAACCACGGATCCCTGGCCAGCGAAACCAACCTTTTTATGAAGAGAAACAACCAATATAAAACACCAGCTAAGATTCAATCCCTACTCTATGTTCAAGCCAAAGATCTTTGATACCCTGCGGTCCTACGACCGCGAACAACTCACCAGGGATGTCATGGCAGGCCTTATCGTAGGCATTGTGGCCCTGCCCCTCGCCATAGCTTTTGCCATTGCCTCGGGCGTGTCGCCGGAGAAGGGGCTTTTTACCGCCGTTATTGCCGGCTTTATCATCTCGGCCATGGGCGGCAGCCGCGTGCAGATCGGCGGGCCTACCGGGGCTTTTATCGTCATTGTGTATGGTATTGTGCAAACCTACGGGGTCAACGGGCTGATCATCGCCACCTTTATGGCCGGCATCATGCTTATTGCCATGGGCTTTGCCCGCCTGGGTACGGTCATCAAGTTCATTCCTTTTTCGCTCATCACCGGCTTTACCAGCGGCATTGCGCTGATCATCTTCTCCTCTCAGGTAAAGGACTTCCTGGGCCTGCAGATGGGCGCGGTACCGGCCGACTTCGTGGAGAAGTGGCAAAGCTACGCGGCTAATATTCCCACCATAAACCCTTATGCCGTAGCGCTATCAGTAGGCACGGTGGTAATCATGCTGCTGTGGGGCAAGATCACCCACAAGGTGCCGGGCTCCATCATAGCCATCCTGGCTACCACCGCCGTGGTGCATTTGGCTCACCTGCCGGTGGAAACCATTGGCTCCCGCTTTGGCGCCATCCCCTCTTCGCTGCCTATGCCGGTAGTGCCGCACATCGACTTTGCCACCGTGCAGCAGCTCATCCAGCCCGCCTTTACCATCGCGCTGCTGGGAGGCATCGAATCCCTCCTGTCGGCAGTAGTGGCCGACGGCATGATCGGCGGCAGGCACCGCTCCAATATGGAACTGATCGGGCAGGGCACGGCCAATATCTTCTCGGCCCTCTTTGGCGGCATACCTGCCACTGGCGCCATAGCCCGCACGGCCACCAACATCAAGAACGGTGGCCGCACCCCGGTAGCCGGCATCACCCATGCCCTGACGCTGCTGCTCATTATGCTGTTCGTGGGCAAATGGGCCGCCCTTATTCCCATGGCCACCCTGGCGGGTGTGCTGGTGGTGGTGGCCTACAACATGAGCGAATGGCATAGCTTCCTCTCCATCACCAAGGGACCGCGCAGCGATATTGCCATCCTGCTGACCACCTTTGGCCTCACGGTGCTGGTGGACCTGACCGTGGCCATCGAGATCGGTATGGTGCTGGCCGTCTTCCTGTTCATGCAGAAAATGATCCAGTTCACCGGGGTAAAGAACCTCACCCATCCCGAGGATAAGGATGCGCCCGATGGCCGCTCCCACGAGATCACCGACTACACTATTCCCAGGGAGGTGGAAGTGTTCGAGATCACCGGGCCCCTGTTCTTTGGGGCAGCCTATAAGTTCAAGGAGGCGATGGAGTTTGTCGAGAAGCCGCCCCGGGTGCTGATTATCCGCATGCGAAAAGTGCCCATCATTGACGGAACGGGTATCCGCACGCTAAAGGAAGTGCACCATGCCTGCCGCCACCGCGGCACCAAACTGGTGCTCTCGGGCGTAGGTGAGGGTGAAGTCTACGAGGAGCTGCGCAAGAGCCGGATGATCTTTGCCATCGGCAAGGCCAACGTGTGTGCCACGTTCGAAGAGGCGCTGCTGCGCGCCGAAACACTGCTGGAAGAGACAACTCATAAGCAGGCGGTATAGCCGCAACAAAGAGCTTTTGTTTGGGACCAATATAGATGATGATGTGTATAGCGCGGATGTCTATCCGCGCTTTTTTATGACACCTGGGGACACACAAAGTATTGTGTTATCGGTAATCACTTAGTTGGAGGCAAGAAGCACTCCATGGTTTATTGCTTATATACCCTTACATAGTCCACTTCCATCTTCTGCGGCCAGATGGATTCGTCAACGCCTTTTACGGCACCCCAGTTGCCGCCCACCGCAATGTTCAGCAGCAGGTGGAAAGGCTGGCTGAAGGGCCACGCGTCCTTACCGCGCCCCTCGTTGGCAAAGCGGAAATAGGTGCTGTCGTCCATGGACACCTTTATGCTGTCGGCTGTCCAGTCAAGCGCATAGAGGTGGAAGGCTTCCGACACGTCGGGCACTATGATGGTGTCGGTCTTCTGCGTACCGGCCACGTGGTTGTAGGCTTTGGAATGGATGGATGCATGTACATAGCCATGGTTCCAACCCACGTGTTCCATGATGTCGATCTCCCCGTCGTCGGGCCACACCAGCGGCTCGGTGGAAGCCAGCATCCAGATGGCCGGCCAGGTACCTATCCCCTTTGGAAGGCGGGCGCGCACTTCCAGGCGCCCGTATTGCCAATCGCCTTTGCCTTTGGTGATCAGCCGGGCCGAGGTGTACTTACTGCCCTGCCAGTCTTCCTTTCGGGCCTCTATGGTGAGCATCCCGTTCTCCACCCGGGCGTTCTCTGCCCTGCGGGCCGTGTAGAACTGCAATTCGTTATTCCCCCAGCCGTGCCCGCCGGTGTCATAATTCCATTTGGTCGAATCCGGCAGACCGGTATAATTGAACTCATCGCTCCAAACGAGGGTGCGCTTGCCCGCCTGCGGAATATGGGTGCACGCACTAAACGCAACACTTCCTGCCACTAAG
>DASWYM010000137.1:0-11776 GCA_036404975.1 Chitinophagaceae bacterium | reverse complement strand
ACGGCGATGAGCATGGCTATTTCCTTTTTCACTTTGATCTGCCGTTCCAGCACGCTTGGAGCGTCGAAGCCGCTCTGGAAGTCTTCGAGCTGGTGAAAAAGCTGCACACCACGTCCATCGTAGCCTCCTTCGGCGATCTTGTGTACCGCCGGGATGAAATTCCGGTATTGTTCCAGGTCCGAAAGGTTGTCGGTTACCACGAATTCAGCGGTGGGGATCCCATTCTCAAAATAAAACTCTTTCTGGAAGATCTTGTTCTTAATGGTGCGCAATACCGAGGGCTTGGGAAAGACTTTGACGCCCTCGCTTTCGAGCTTTTCCAGGGCATCGATGTTCACGTTCTCGATCTCGATGGTAATGGCATCCACTGATTTCCCAAAGCTGTACACGGCCTCGAAGTCGCGGATGTCGCCTTTGACGAAATGGTGGCAAAGGTGGGCAGCCGGGCAATGCTCATCATTTTCCATGACATGAGTTTCCACCGGGTAATTCGCCGCCGCCTGTAATAACATTCTTCCTAATTGTCCGCCTCCTAAAATGCCAACCTTTAACATGCGGCGAAGATAATACTCCTGCTATAAACTCCGGGAGGTGCTTATATCGCATAACCCCTAACAGCTTGCTAAATAAATGATAAGGGATATCTGCTGCCCCTCCAACCCCTTGATTATTAAATTTTCAATGGGTATAGGGTCTGCTTTTAGTTACACCGGTTACCTTCCCGAAACACACCCCCGGTGCGGCGGGTGCTCTCTTTTAGAACCGGAGGAGCGAAGGCGGTGCTCGTTGCCGGCCAGGCTGCCCGGAGTTTTCAGCCTGGAGACGGCAGGGTAATCCAGTAGTAAAAGCCTTGCAGAGGCACTGCAATAGTACCCCAATAGTACAGCAATAGTAGGGATACAGTACATAGCAAAGGTACTATAAGGGTACTATTACAGTACTATTGCAGTACTATTGGAGTGCTACTGCCATACTGTTACCAGGGCGTCACCCGGGGGTGACTGCGGCGTCAACTGGGGCGTTTATACCGTGGAGAGGGTCTAAAAGGAGCGGCCGGTCCGAGGCTGCCCTCCCTAAAGTGATGCCCGGGTGTTCAAGGCCCCTGTCTCCCATTTCACCTTTCCCGTCTCACGTTTCCTTCTCTGCTCGGGCATGAACCTTGTGCACGATAGTGTATGAAAGAAATGACCGTTCAGCCGCTCAATAGCTCCAAAGATCTGGATGCTCTCATAGAAGACATTGGCGACCGCCCCGTGGTGATGCTGGGGGAAGCCTCCCATGGTACGCATGAGTTTTATACCTGGCGCACGGCCATTTCCAAACGCCTGGTGCAGGAAAAAGGCTTTTCCTTTATTGCCGTGGAGGGCGACTGGCCCGATTGCTACAAAATCAACCGTTATGTCAAGGGCTATAAGGATGCCTCCGATAATATCCGCGAGGTGCTGGGCGCTTTTGACCGCTGGCCTACCTGGATGTGGGCCAACTGGGAGGTGGCGGCCCTGGACGAATGGCTCCGTGAGTACAACCGGAACCTGCCCATGGACAAGAAGGTGGGCTTTTACGGCCTGGATGTCTATAGCCTGTGGGACTCGATGCGCGAGATGGTAGCTTACCTTGAAAAAGAAGATCCCCAAACCGCCCTGTCGGTGAAAAAGGCCATCCAGTGCTTCCAGCCCTACGAGGACAACGAACACGCCTATGCCCGCGTATCGCTGACCGAGCATTCGTGCCGCGACAAGGTGCTGGCCCTGCTGCGCGAGGTGCGTCTGAAGACCCAGTTTCTCGACGGCGACCGTGAAGCCGGCTTTAATACCGAGCAGAATGCCCTGATAGCCGTGAATGCTGAAAAGTACTACCGCGCCATGATGAGCTTTGACAACGAAAGCTGGAACGTGCGCGATACCCATATGATGGAGACCCTCGACCGCTTGATGAACTTCCATGGGGCTGGAGCTAAAGGCATCGTGTGGGAGCACAATACCCATATTGGCGATGCCCGCGCCACCAGCATGCATCGTTCCGGCATGGTCAACATCGGCCAGCTGGCCCGTGAGCAGTACGGCATCAACAAGGTGTACCTGGCGGGCTTTGCCTCTTATACCGGTACGGTGATCGCCGGCGAGGAGTGGGGCGCGCTGATGGAAGAAATGGACGTGCCCGAAGCCCGCGAAGGCTCTATCGAGCAGATCCTGCACCGCGAAAGCCCGAAGGATCGCTACCTGCTCTTTAATACCGGTGAAGTGGAAAAGCTTTACCACACCCAGGTGCACCACCGCGCCATAGGGGTGGTGTACAACCCGCAGCGGGAGCGCTACGGCAACTATGTGCCCTCGGTGCTGGCACAGCGCTACGATGCCTTATTATTCATTGATACCACAAGGGCCCTGCACCCGCTGCACCTGCAGCCTCATACGGAAAAAATGCCGGAAACCTATCCGTTTGGTTTCTAGTCCTTTCGCTCCATGCTAAAGGTGAATTCATTAATTTTGGAGACCTGAGGTCCTGTAGCCGTAAGGGAAGGCTTATGCGCTTCCCGGTGCAGGGCAGGGAATAGACCCATTTATACACCATACGTAAACGATGATTGCCATATGCCAGTAGCCACAGCACCAAAAGATGCCCTCCGGGCGACCACCGATTTCCTGCCCCTGCAGGGAACCGACTATGTTGAATTTTATGTAGGCAACGCCAAGCAGGCGGCCCATTACTATATGAGCGCCTTTGGCTTCCAGGCCCTGGCCTACAGTGGCCCCGAAACCGGGGTAAAGGACAAGGTCAGCTATGTGGTGCGCCAGAACAAGCTGACTTTCGTGTTGACTACCCCCCTGAGGGCTGGTAACGATATGGCCGACCATATTTACAAGCACGGAGACGGGGTAAAGTTCCTGGCCCTGAAGGTGGACGATGCCACTGATGCCTGGCAGCAGACCACCAGCCGCGGCGGCAAGAGCTATATGGAGCCCCAGCGCCTCAAGGATGATACGGGAGAGGTGGTGCTGAGTGGCATACATACCTATGGCGACACCGTGCACCTGTTCGTGGAGCGTAAGAACTACAGCGGTCCCTTTATGCCCGGTTTCCGGTCATGGAGCAACCCGCACTTCCAGCCGGCGCCTACCGGCCTGCTATACGTGGACCACTGCGTAGGAAACGTGGGCTGGAACCAGATGAATCCCTGGGTGAAGTTTTACGAGGAGGTGATGGGCTTCCGGAACATCCTTTCCTTCGACGATAACGATATTTCGACCGAGTACTCGGCCCTGATGAGCAAGGTGATGAGCAACGGCAACGGCTTTGTGAAGTTTCCCATCAACGAGCCGGCCGAAGGCAAGAAGAAGTCGCAGGTGGAAGAATACCTCGAGTTTTACGACGGTGAGGGGGTGCAGCACGTGGCCCTGGCGACCAATGATATAGTGGCCACCGTGCGCGACCTGAAGAGCAGGGGCGTGGAGTTCCTGCAGGTGCCTACCTCGTATTACGACGACCTGCTCGACCGGGTGGGCCGTATCGACGAAGACCTGGAGCCCCTGAAAGAACTGGGCATCCTGGTGGACCGCGATGACGAGGGCTATTTATTACAGCTTTTCTCCAAGCCCGTACAGGACCGCCCGACGCTCTTTTTCGAGATCATCCAGCGCAAGGGGGCCAAGAGCTTTGGGAAGGGTAACTTTAAAGCATTATTCGAGGCTATCGAACGGGAGCAGGCCGAGCGCGGCAACCTGTAGTGGCCTTTTTGGAGTTTTATTAGCATTTGTTTCTGGAACTTGCTGAACTATTCGAACCTATATAACAACAGCGTCATCATGAAAAACCTCTTTGCTTTAGCAGGATCTCTATTACTGACCCTGGCAGTGATCGCACAGCCCGGGGTTGAGGTCTCGTTTATAGATTTCCAGCGTAGCTTCCCCCGTCCCGAAGTAGCCTTGAAACGAAAAGTGGACACCCTGCAGAAGCAGTTTACGCAAAAAGGCCTGGAGTGGCCGGTAAAGAATATCTACATCCGCTCCTTTAAATACGATAGCCAGTTGGAAGTATGGGTACGTAACGACCGCAGTGAGGCCTTCAAGCTGTTTAAGACTTACAGGGTCTGTGCTCTGGCAGGTACCCTGGGGCCTAAGCGCATGGAAGGCGACTACCAGGTGCCCGAAGGCTTTTATTATATCAATGAGTTTAACCCGAGGAGTTCTTACCACCTGTCCCTGGGGCTTAATTATCCCAACGCCTCCGACCGGCTGCTCAGCGATTCCCTGCGACCCGGTGGGGATATCTACATCCACGGCTCCTGCGTGACGGTAGGATGCATTCCCGTAAACGACCAGCAGATCGAGGAACTCTATATCCTGGCGGCTCACGCAAAAGATGGTGGACAGGACTTTATCCCGGTGCATATTTTCCCCATTCGCTACGATAATAAAAGGAGTGCCGAATACCTGGCGACGCTCACCCGCACCGATACGGAGCTGAAGACCTTCTCCGACAACCTGCAGAAAGTATACGACCATTTCGAGGCCACCCGCCGCCTGCCGGTGATCATGACGGGCAGTGATGGCAAATATCTCTTTGCCGACCTGAAAAAGAGGCCGGCGCCCGCTCCTAAGCCCAAGCGTGTACCGGTGCAGCACCGCATGCGGGATATCAATCACCTGGTGGCAGAAGTGGTGAACCAGTGGCCGGTGTATCCCGGTGGAGGCGAAGCCTTCCTGAGCTACCTTTCGGAAACCGGCAGGAAGATGGTGCCCTCGCTGCCCGAAGGCATGAAAAAGGCCTACGTGCAGGTGGAGTTTATCGTGGATGCCGATGGCACGCCCACCAACTTCAAAGTGCTGAAAGGGGTAAACGCCGAGTTTGATGATGACCTGATCACCGCCCTGGAAAAGATGCCCAGCTGGAAGCCTGCTATCCTTCAGGAAAAGCCGGTAGCCAAGAAGATCAAGCAGGGCTTTACCATAGAATAACCAGTTTCCTATTGCAATAAGAATAAACACGTGATGCAGGCCTTAGGCCTGCATCAGCATTTGTACCGTTTCCGGCGTCTGCTGTTTGAGCAGGACGTTCTTCGTTCCGCACAGTTCCTGTATGATCTCATCGTTGTAATGGCGGATAGTGAGCAGGGTGAGGTTCTTCATCAGCTGCACATCGAAGTGTTCGGCGGCCTTTAGCGCAAACTGCTCTATCTTATCGGGGCGGTCGTCGAGCACGCACAGTAGGCTGATGGCGGCGTTCTGCGTCAGGTTGGGCTTGAACTTGAGCGACTGGAAGATGCGGTACACTTCCGCAGTGAGTCCTTCACCCACAAAAGAGAAGTCTTTGGAGCTGAGTTGGGCCAGTACCTGCTTGTCTTTGTACACGATGATGGGGGGCAGGTGGTCTACGTTGCGGCTGTGGATCACCGTACCTTCTTCCTGCGGGTGAATAAAGGATTTAACCAGCAGGGGAATGTTTTTATTCTGCAAGGGCTTGATGGTCTTGGGGTGGATGACCTGGGCACCATAGTAGGCCATTTCGATCACTTCGCGGTAATTCAACTCTTTGATCCACCGGGCGCCGTTGTACAGCTTGGGGTCGGCATTCATCACCCCCTGAACGTCCTTCCAGATGGTCTGGCTTTCGGCGTTCATCAGGTTGGCAAAGATGGCAGCGGAGTAGTCGCTGCCCTCGCGTCCAAGGGTAGTACTTTCATTTTCATCCGTGGAGCCGATAAAACCCTGGGTGATCACGATGTTGGTTTGGTCGAAGAGGGGCAGCACCACCTCCTGGATCTTTTCGGCGGTTACGTCCCAGTCCACGCGCGCGTCGCGGAAGTTGTTGTCGGTGCGCAGCACATCACGAACGTCTACCAGCGTGTTCTTTACGCCTGCGCTATTGAGGTAGTGGCTCATGATGCAGGTGGACAGCAGTTCGCCGATACACACCACCTGGTCGTAGTAATAGTCGTAACCCTTCACCGGCTTATCGTGCAGGAGCCACTCCACTTCGGTGAAATAGTCTGCCAGTTGGGGTATGGGAGCACCCATTAGCTGGGTGGCGATATTTATGTGTTCCTGCTTGATGGCTTCAAAACGATCGAGCGCTTCGGTGCGGGCTCCTTCGTAAAAGGCGTTCACGACGCCCTCGAGGGCATTGGTGGTCTTGCCCATGGCGGATATCACCACCAGTAACGGTTCGCCGCTATAACTTTCCAGGATAGTAGCCACAGCTTTGATCCGCTCCACGGTGCTAACCGAAGCACCCCCAAACTTAAAAACCTTCATGCTCTTTATTTAGCAGCAAAGATGCCAATTTGTGGGAAATAGGAGAGGAAAAGCTACGAGCTATGAGTTGCGAGCTGCGAGTCTAGCGTATACGATATGTGCAAGACCGGGGAAGAGCATGACCTTGCTTCTTTGATTTATATTCTATAGCTACAGTTCAGCTGTTTACTGGGGATAAAACAACTCGCAACTCGTAACTCGCAGCTATTCTACTCAAAAAAAAGCCCTCCTGGAAACAGAAGGGCGTACACCGAACTTAATGATTGGAATCATCAAGCTTCTTTTAAATATTTTGTTCTGCGGTCGGCCAGGTAGCGGTCCAGCAGCATCAGGCCCAGTAAGATGTTAAGCATCATGAAGATGTTGACAAACGTATTGCTGAACATCCTGCTGTAGTCCACCTGGCGGAAGTCTACACCTCCAATGGTGCCGTCGCTGCTGCCGGCAGACCAGTCGATCTGTGCCAGCCCGTAGACCACAAAGGAGACGATGACGGTAATAAAGAAGGCGGCTATGCCCCAGATGATCTTCTTATTGATGTATTCCCTGGTAGCGGGGGCAATGTGGTACTTCGCGATTTCATCCATCACGTTCCGTGTAAAGCGCAGCGAAGGCTCTTCCAGATCCACCAGGTTGATGGACTGGTGCACTTCCAGCAGCTCGTGGTACTTAGCCTTCCATTCAGCATTTTCGGCAATGAGCTTCTCAACGGCCGACTTTTCCGAAGGCTCCACCATCCCGTCGATGTACTCCCACAATTTGACTTCAATGTCCATCAGGTTATCCATAACCTTTCGTTTAGTTGATTAATAAATGTCTTTTACTTCGGCGGCAAAGTATTTCTGCATCTTCTCCTTCAGCCGGGTACGCGCCCGGTGCAGCTGTACTTTGACGGCATTGGGCTCTTTGCCCAGTACCTGGGCTATTTCCTCCAGGCTCTGCTCTCCTTTGTAGAAGAGGGTGATGATCTGTGCGTCATCGGGGCTCAGCAGCTTAATGGCTTCGTTCACCATGGTGACCCTTGACTTCTGCTCGATCTGGTTGGCGCTCATGCCCCCGTCTACATTATCGGCCACGGCAAACACCTTTTCGTTATCCAGCGAGTGCACTTCCAGCTTTTTCTTCCGCAGGAAGGTGATACAGCTGGTGGTGGTGATGGTATACAGCCAGGTGCTGAACTTGGCCGTGCCTTTAAAGTCTGCCAAAGAACGATAAGCCTTGATAAAGATGTCCTGTGCTACCTCTTCTGCATCCTCGCGGCTTTTCACGTAACGCAGCGCTATGGTAAATACATAGTTCTGGTAACGTTGCACAAGTACTGCATAAGCGTTTTGGTCGCCATTCAGTACCTGGCTGATGACATCCATATCAGGTAGTTCGGTGTGCATTCTATAGCATATGACTAGATGAGGTGTCTCCAGGTTACAGTTTGCGAAAGAATTAATTGCAAGGTACGCATTTAGCGGATCAGTAGGGAGGGAAGGAGCGGGGATGAAGAGCAGGAGCTATTATTGATTATTCATTATAGATTATTGGGGCGAACTGCCTGCCGTCAGTTACATGGAGCCAGGAAGGTGCTAATTGATACTATCATAGAGGTGCATATATAGAGAAGCCTGGCGAGGAAACAGTCATTATTATAATAAAGAGCGGGTTTCCTTCATCTTTTCTAACCTGATTCCGGAGGGCAAATAGCCCAGCCGGGTGCTGCCCGAAAGGATTATCTATTTAAATACTGCCACTTCATCTTTGGCATTCGGACACCCTACAGCGCTAACCATAATAATAAATACTTAATAATCAATAATATACATTGGCTGCTGGCTACCGGCTCCTGCTGCAGAGCTATTAGGATCTTTTCTTTTTGAAAATTATCTTCAGCACCTGTAACCTGGACGAGTCAGCCGTTGTCCTATATTCTGTAAACCAGTTCTTTAAAAAATGTTTGACTTATCTGTAACCTCGGTTAAAAAGCTGTAGTCAGATAGAACAAACACCGAAACAAACTCTTTAAACAATAAAAACTTATTATCATGAACGGCGCAGAATTATTAGTACCCATCTTAGTTCCCCTCGGGGCTTTTGCCATGGTTTTCGGCATTATCTACCTGAAAACCCGCGAGAATATGGCCATGATCGAAAAAGGGATGAACCCTAAGGCACATGCCAATCGCCCGGCACCTTACCGCAGCCTCAAAACAGGGCTCCTGTTCCTGGGAGCGGGTCTCGGACTTTTTATCGCCTATATGATCGACCGCAACCTGTCGGGCGAGGATAACGAAGCCATTTATTTCTCCCTGCTGGCTATTGGTGGCGGCCTGGGGCTGGTAGGCTCCTATGCCGTGGAAAAGAAGGAATGGCTCCGCGAAGTGCGCGACAGGGACACTGTATTGGAAAGCAGGATGTAATAACGTACTGGTTGGCTACATTCGCCAATTAGTGGCCTCCTGAACCGGAAACGATCCATCAACGATTTACCTAAAACCAAGACCAAAACGAAAACGGCATCCTTTAAGATGCCGTTTTATTTATTTCGCCAGTACCTGCCGGGCTTTCTGAATGATCTCGTCGTTGGAGTTCGACACTTCATAGAAGCCCTGGGTGCGCCAGCGGAAGCGGGCGAGGTAAGCCTTGATGCGGTCCTGCACTTCCTTTTTGTCATCCGCCGGGATGTTCTTCAGATTGATGCTGTCCTTCTGGGCATAGACGACCAGCTTGTTCCAGGCATCTTCCGTATTGCGGTACCCGGTTATGAACTGTGCCGGAGTCCTGTACTTCTCGAATTCCGGTCGGTTGTTGATGAAATACTGGTAGACAAAGTTGTTGAACCGGCCATCTAGGTACAGCCTGGTGATGTTGCTGGCATAAAGGGTGGTGTCGACCGGCACAAATACATCGGGCATAATGCCACCGCCGCCGTAGACTTTCTTACCGTTCTTGGTAGTAAAGGTCTGTTCCTTGTCCTGGTGTATGGAATCAGCGGTTACCATCTCGCCATTGTTGTAACGCTCCAGGATCTCTTCCATGTAGACTTTGCGGCCCTTGTCGTAGGGGCGTTGGATGCTGCGGCCTAAAGGCGTAAAGTAGCGGGCCACGGTAAGGCGGATGGCAGAGCCGTCGCTCAGGCTGTATTGCTCCTGCACCAGTCCCTTACCAAAGCTACGGCGACCGATTATTGTAGCGCGGTCCCAGTCCTGCAGGGCGCCGGCCACAATTTCGCTGGCGCTGGCCGACAACTCGTCGATCAGCACTACCAGCGCCCCTTTTTCCCAGATGCCTTCCTTGCCGGCCCTATATTCCCGCTTAGGCGTATTGGTGCCCTGGGTATACACAATCAGCTTGTCGCCATCGAGGAACTCGTCGGCAATGTTCACTGCCTGGTTCACCAGGCCGCCGCCATTGCCACGCAGATCCAGGATCAGCGCCTTCATGCCCCGGCCCTTCATAGTGTCTACGGCGCCCATAAAATCGCGGTAGGTGGTTTCGGAGAACTTATTCAACTTGACATAGCCGGTGGCTGAATCGAGCATATAGGCCGCATCCATCGAGGGGATGGGGATAGTGCCACGCTGCACGTAAAAGTATTGGATCGTATTATTGCGCAGCACGGTCAGTTTCACCTTGGTGCCTGCTTCGCCGCGGATCATGCGCTTGATGGTGGCGCTCGGCATGGTCTTGCTTACCACAGAGGAGTCATTCACTTTCAGAATGCGGTCGCCGATCTGCAGTCCTGCCTTGTCGCTGGGCCCCTTGGGTACCACGTACAGAACATGCACCGTATCTTCAAAGATGTTGAATTCTACGCCTATGCCCTGGAAGTTGCCGACGATATCTTCGTTGGCTTCACCAACGTCTATAGCGGGGATATAAACCGAGTGGGGATCCAGGTGGTTCATCATTTCGTACATAGCGTCGTCCTGCAACGAGTCCATACCGATGGAGTCTACATACCGGGTACGGATCAAATCCAGCGCCTCCTGGAGCGAGCTGCGCCTGTCTTTTTTAAAAAAGCCCTGGGTGCTCCCGGTTTGCTGGTGCAGCTTAAACCCGAAGAACATACCCGAGATCATCACCAGTGAAAAAATCAGGGGTAACCAGACCTGTAATTTTTTATTCCTCATCTACTACCGTTACTTTGTAAAATTGTTGCAAAATAGCCCATTTGGCAGAATAGTGCCATTTTGCGGTATTATTTCAATTATATATTAAGCTAGGAATATGCCAGTCACACTTATCGCCGATAGCGGAGCTACCAAAGCAGAATGGTGTTTACTTATTAACGGAAAAAAGAAGACTTTATTTACCCAGGGGATCAGTCCCTACTTTTTAAATACTCAGGCCATTACCGAACTACTCCGGAACGAACTGGCTCCCCAGCTCAAAAAAGCCACGATAGACAACATTTTTTACTACGGAACGGGCTGTGCCAACCCCGAAAACGCCCGGAGTATCAAGAAAGCCCTCAAAACCGTGTTTCCCGGGGCGGATATAGATGTTCAAACCGATCTCATGGCCGCTGCCCGTGCTCTCTGCGGGCATGAAAAGGGGGTGGCCTGCATCCTGGGCACCGGGTCTAACTCCTGCTTCTTCAATGGAAAAAAGATTGCTAAAAACAGCCCGGGGCTGGGTTATGTGCTTGGCGATGAGGGCAGTGGGGCTTACCTGGGCAAAAAAGTACTGCAATATTACCTGTACGACACCTTTGACGACGACCTTCGGGCCCGTTTTGATGCGAAGTATGTAACTACCCGGGTGGAGATCCTGGACCGGGTGTACAAACAGCCTTTACCGAATCGCTACCTGGCTTCCTTTACCATATTCCTGGCCGAGAACAGGGGTCATTACATGATCGAGAATATCATCGAAGACGGCCTGAACGACTTTTTCTTCCAGCACCTGTTTAAATACCGCGAGATCTGGACCATGCCGGTGAGTTTTGTAGGCAGCGTGGCCGATGGCTTTAAGGATGTTCTGCTGGACTTGTGCAACTCTTACGAGTTCGAGATGGGCACTGTACTGAAGAACCCCATGCCAGGACTGGTGAAATACCATAGGGAGTGAGCTGCTAGCTGTTAGCTTCCAGCTGGTAGAAGGAAGGAGTGAGGAGCGAGGAGTGATGAGTGTGTATTCGTTGATAGAGAACCCAACATATTTTGATAGAGAAACTAAACTATTCATAAAGACAATAAGTACCCCAAAATGTCAGACTTTCTAAAGATCACCGAGGAGCCGAGTAAATATCGTCATTTGGAAAAAATGTCGATAGGCGAGATCCTGACCCATATCAATGAAGAGGACAAAAGTGTCCCCCTGGCCGTAGAGAAAGCCATTCCGCAGATTAAAAAGCTGGTGGGAGCTATCTCCGATAAAATGCTGAACGGCGGCCGGTTGTTCTATATCGGTGCCGGAACCAGTGGCCGCCTGGCCGTAGTGGATGCGAGCGAGTGCCCGCCCACCTATGGTGTGCCTTATGGACTGGTCATTGCTGTTATTGCCGGTGGCGATGCGGCTATTACCCAGGCAGT
>DASWYM010000136.1:0-1738 GCA_036404975.1 Chitinophagaceae bacterium | reverse complement strand
GTATAGTTATTTTTCTGCATTTTCGCGCGATAGGCTATGCCTCTGCGCACCGCCGGCTAAAAGGGTGCATGCCACCCATGACCGCAGGGCCTGTAACCAAAACATTGTAAGAGCTGTGTTTTCGTCCCGTCATAGAATATTGAGCGCCCCCTCTTCAAGGGTCGTGAACCGGTAACACCCGTGCATGCAGCAAGAGCAGGAACGATACCGACACTTTGAAGCCGTTTTCCACTCATTGTACAATGAGCTGGCCAACTATGCTTTCTCTATCCTGAAAAGCAAGGAAGATGCAGAAGACGTGGTGCAGGAGGTGTTTATCCGCGTGTGGCAAACCAACCCGGACGTTCTCTCTACCCCCGACGTAAAGTTTTACCTTCTTACCTCTACGCGTAACGGGTGCATTTCCCTGCTGCGCAAGACGGCGGGCAAAACGGTGGTGGGCCCGGAAAACATTGCCGATACGGCCGTGAGCGATATGCCCCCTGCTGCCCCCGCCAAAGACATTGAAACCCTGGTGGCGGAGGCGCTCGCACTCCTGCCGCCCCAGTGCGCGGCCGTATTCAAACTGACCCGCTTTGGCGGACTTACCTACCAGCAAACCGCCGAGGCCCTGGGACTGTCGGTGAAAACCGTGGAGAACCAGGTAGGCAAGGCCCTGAAGATCATGAGGGATTATGCCCGCCGCAACCACATTTCCTTTTCGGTGTTGCTGGCGCTGCTCTCGCTGGCGGTGGCTGCCGGCTGGGGGAAGAGCTAGGAAAAGTTTGATGTTTATAGTTGTTAGTTGAGGAGGGGGAAGGCTTACCCGAAATGAAGTGCGCCCTACAAGGGGCAGCCTGGGATAAAATATTTTTGAGCGGAGGCATAGGGGTTTGAGGGAGGGGTTGCGTTTTGTGATAAAATGACTACGCAACTTAAACCCCTTGTTATGAAGAAAACGCTTTTTACCATGTTCAGTCTGTCTGCCCTGGTAGCCGTATCGTGCCAGAAAGACCCCGATGTGCAGCGGGTGGAGCCCCAAAAACTGCTGGGCAAGTGGTTGCTGGAGCGCGCGGTGGAAGAAACCTATAGCCCCGCCACCACCCTGACCGACCGGGAAGAGTACCTGGGCGAACCCGGCGACTCCATTGTGTTTCGGCCCAATAATGTCCTGTACAGCTACGATGGCCCTTATATGGAGGAAACGGAATACCGGCTGCTGGACAACAACAGGCTGCGTATCGAGCAGGAGGAATGGACCATTGAGGCCCTGAACGAACAGGAGCTGACGCTGGTGCAGGACGAAACCGAGATGAACGAGCGCTATGTGATCCGGTTGTTTTTGGTGCGATGAGGGGGATGGTGAGTGGTGAGTGGTGAATGGTGAATGGTGAATGGTCAATGGGTTATTGGTTGATTGGGTTGATTATGTTGATTAAGGATGATGGATGGTGGATGGTGGGAGGGATTTATGAGGCGTGAGGGATGGCAGCCGGAGGCACTATTGACTCTATTGAACCGAAATGGGCATAAAGCAAAAGAGAAAACTATATTTACACGCATGAGTGAAGACATCCATAGTTTGCTGGGGCGCTACTTCAGCGGCGAGGCTACCGAAGAGGAGCGGCGCCGGGTGGAGGCGTGGGTGGCGGGAAGCCCCGCTGCCCGGCAGGAGTACGACCTGCTGGAAAAGCTGTGGAAAGGGCCGGACGCAGCAACGCCCGTGGTTTTTGACGCTGCTCGGGCATGGTCGAAAGTT
>DASWYM010000135.1:0-10622 GCA_036404975.1 Chitinophagaceae bacterium | reverse complement strand
TCATCTTATTAATAAAGTCCGCTTTGGACTTGCCTCTGCAGGCAGCCCGGTAATTGGCACCAACCGATGCCGACGAACGGACAATTTGATCTACGTAATGCCTGACAATTGTATCATAAGGCAGTGTCTTGCAGAATTTGGCAACATTGATTGCTAACGATTTAGTCCTTGCTTTGAATTCAGTTTTGTCCATGCTTAAAGTTACTCACCGGACCTGCAATCCCCAGTCTGCAATCTTAAATCGCCAATCTACAATTCCCTATCCCGGGTTATTGACCTCTCTCATTAGTTCGTCGTGGATGATGCCGTTGGTGGCAATGATCCCCGGCTCGTAGGGATTGTAGGGGGCTCCCTTCAGGTTGGTCACCTTGCCGCCCGCCTCTTCCACCATCAGGAAGCCGGCAGCGCTGTCCCAGGCCTGCAGCTTGTGCTCGTAAAAGCCGTCGAAGCGCCCGCAGGCCACCCATGCCAGGTCAATGGCCGCCGAGCCCAACCGGCGCACGGGTATGCCGCGGCGGATGAGCCGGGAGAACACGTCCAACGGGCCGTTGGGTTCATCCAGGTAGGTGTAGGGAAAACCCGTCACCAGGCAGGCGGTCTCCACTCTTTCTTTCTTGCTCACCGAGATGGGCTGGTCGTTCAGGGTGGCACCCTGGCCCCTTTCGGCCACAAAGAATTCGTTGATATAGGGGTTGTAGATGGCGCCCAGGATCATCCGGCCCTGGTATTCCAGGCCGATGGACACACAGCAAATGGGAATGCGGTGGGCAAAGTTCACCGTGCCGTCGATGGGATCGATGATCCACTTGTATTGCGAGTCCTGTACGAGCTCGCCGGCTTCCTCGCTGAGGATGTAGTGGTCGGGATAGTGCTTTTTAATGACATCCATGATGGCCTTCTCGGCCGAATGGTCCACCTCGGTCACCAGGTTATTGATGCCTTCCTTGTTCGAGATCTTGAACTCCAGGTCAATGAACCGCTTCATTTCGCTGCCAGCGGCCCGGGTCGCCTCTAATAATACGCTTTTAAGCATGCGCAAAGATAACCCCCAAGCCCTAAAGGGAGGAGAGAAAAGCTGCAAGCTATAAGCTACGAGCTGCGAGCTTTGGCCGCTCAGGGAGAATCGCACTTCGACCTATCCCTGCTCTATTCCTGGCCATCCTTATAAGTACGCTTGTGCCCCGCCCCTGATGCACTTTACGGGAGCTCCACTCACCTTCACCACTTACCACCCACTACCATGGACGATCAACTATGGACCATGGACTGAAGACCTTATATTTGCCCGCCACCCTCTAAACAACTGCCGTTGACGCTGTCGATCGTTATAGTAAACTACAATGTGAAGTACTTCCTGGAGCAGTGCCTGCACTCGGTGCACCGGGCGCTGGAGGGCATCGACGGCGAGGTGGTCGTGGTGGACAACCACTCTTCCGACGGCTCTATCGACTACCTGCAGCCCCGCTTTCCATGCACCCGCTTCCTGGCCAACAAGGACAATACCGGCTTTGCCCGGGCCTGCAACCAGGGGCTTAGCTTGTCGCGCGGCCGCTACGTGCTCTTCCTCAACCCCGATACCCTGCTGGCGGAAGATGTACTGCACACCAGCCTCCGCTTTATGGAGGGCCACTCCGATGCAGGCGCCCTCGGCGTGCGCATGATCGACGGGGCGGGCCGCTTTCTGAAAGAGTCGAAGCGTTCCTTTCCCTCGCCGCTCACCTCGCTGTTCAAGCTCTTTGGCTTTTCCTCGCTTTTTCCCCGCTCGCGGGTGTTCAGCCGCTACCACCTGGGCCACCTCGACGAGCACGAGACCCACGAGGTGGACGTGCTGGCCGGCGCTTACATGCTGGTGCGGCGCACGGTGCTGGAGAAGGTGGGCTCTTTCGATGAGACCTTCTTTATGTACGGCGAGGACGTGGACCTGAGCTACCGCATCCAGGCAGCGGGTTATAAGAATTACTACCTGGCCGAAGCGGAGATCATCCATTTCAAGGGGGAGAGTACCAAGCGAGGCAGCCTTAACTACGTGCGCCTGTTCTACAGCGCCATGAGCAAGTTCGTGCAGAAGCACTATGGGGGCGCCCGTGCCGGCACCTTCCGCGCAGCCATACAGCTGGCTATCTGGATAAGGGCGGCCCTGGCAGCCGCCGCCAAGTTCCTCAAGTGGATCGGCCTGCCCATCATCGATGCGGTGCTGATCCTGCTGGCTTTCCTGCTGGTGAAGGAAGTGTGGCACCACTATGTGCGTCCCGACGTAGAATATCCCAGGTCCCTGCTGTGGGTGGCCTTCCCCGCCTTTACGGGGCTCTACCTGCTGGTGGCCTACTACACCGGCCTGTACAATAAATATTACCGTTCCGCCGACCTGGTGCGCTCCACCGGCATTGCGACCCTGGTGCTGCTGTCCCTTTATGCCCTGCTGCCTGAGCACTTCCGATTCTCACGGGGCATCCTGGTCTTTGGCGTGCTGGCGGCCTTTGTACTGATATCGGTAGTGCGCTATATCATGGTAGGGGCGGGTGTGCTGCAGCGGCCGACCCAGCGCATGGAGAAGCCCTTTATCCTTATTGCCGGCGAGCCTGGGGAGTTCGAGGAGACCAAAGCCCTGCTGGGCCGCAGCGGTCTCGACACCAAGGTGATCGGCCGCGTGGGTGTCAACAGCCACCCCGAAGGGGTCCTGGGCCCCCTGTCCGGCGTGGATAAGATCGCCCGCGCAGTGGCGGCTCGCGACCTTATCTTCTGCACCGGCGTACTATCGTATAAGGACATTATTAGCCGCCTGCAGGGAGGGTGCAATTCCCTGCGGCTGCGCTTTCATGCGGTGGGTTCCGAAAGCATAGTAGGCTCCGACTCCAGCGGCACCAGTGGAGACGTGATCGGCGCCGAGGGCCTCTACCAGCTCGATGAGGCCACGCAGCGGCGGCTCAAGCGCGGGATCGACTTCCTGGTGGCCCTGTTCCTCTTGCTCACCTTTCCCGTGCACGCGCTTTTTGTAAAGCCTTACGGCCGCTTCCTGGCCAACTGCCTGGCCGTGCTCACCGCCCGCAGGACCTGGATCGGCTATATGAGCCGTACCAACACCCTGCCGTCCCTGCGCCCCGGTGTGCTGGCCACCAACGGCATGCCGCTGGCCGCTACGGCCGCTTTGCCGGCCGAAAGCCGCAGCCTGGTGGACTACTGGTACGCCCGCGACTACGAGCCGGTCCAGGATCTGAAGCTGCTGGTCGAAAATTACCGGCGGCTGGGCAGTTAATGCATCCCCACACCGCTGTAGTCTTTAACTTTACCCCCTTAAATACAACAACATCGAATGGCGAGTATACTAGACTTCAAGTTTCCCCGGGCAATTGTCAACGCCCTATGGCTGTCGGACAATGACCCACGGCGGCAACAATTGAAGGTGTTGAAGAAGTTGTTGAAAAAAGCACGGTTCACGGAGTTTGGTCAGCAATACCGCTTCGATGAGATCCTGCTCAGCAAGCACGTCGGCAAAAAGTTCCAGGAGCTGGTGCCCGTGCACGACTACAACAAGATCTACGAGGAGTGGTGGAAAAAAACCCTCGAAGGCGTGCCCGATGTGACCTGGCCGGGCAAGATCAAGTACTATGCGCTCTCTTCCGGCACCTCGGAGTCGGCGAGTAAATATATTCCCGTCACCCGCGACATGCTGCGCAGCAACCGCGTGAACTACATCCGCCAGCTGCTCTCCCTGTTCTCCTACGAGCACCTGCCCCGCAACGCGGTGACCAAGGGTTTCCTCATGCTGGGCGGCGCCACCGACCTGCAGAAGGGCAGTGCGGGCTGGTATGCCGGCGACCTGAGCGGCATCCTGGCCAAGGATCGTCCCTTCTGGTTCCAGACTTTCTATAAGCCCGGCGGCCGCATTGCCGCCATCAAAGACTGGAACCAAAAACTCAACGAGATCGTGGAGAACGCCCCCAACTGGGACATCGGGTACATCGTGGGGGTGCCCGCCTGGTGCCAGATGTGCATGGAGATGGTGATCGAGCACTACAAGGTGAAGAACATCCACGAGATCTGGCCCAACCTGGGCTTCTTCGTCCACGGCGGCGTGGCCTTTGAGCCGTACAAAAAGGGCTTCGAGCGCCTGCTGGGCAAGCCCATCGTCTATATCGAAAACTACCTGTCCTCCGAAGGTTTTATCGGCTACAAGGAGCGCGAGCACGCCAAGGGCATGCGCCTCTTCCTGAACAACAATATCTTCATGGAGTTCGTGCCTTTTAACGACAAGAACTTCGATGCCGAAGGCAAGATGGTCGAAAACCCCGAGGCGCTCATGATCCACGAGGTGGAGGAGGGCAAGGACTACGCCCTGCTGATGAGCACCAACGCCGGCGCCTGGCGCTACCTCATTGGCGACACGGTGCGCTTTGTGGACCTGGAGCGCCACGAGGTGGTCATCACCGGCCGCACGAAGCACTTCCTGAGCCTGGTGGGCGAACACCTGAGCGTGGAGAACATGAACAAAGCCATCGAGCTGGTGAGCGACGAGCTGAATATCTGCATCCCCGAATACACCTTGGTGGGCTTCCCCCACGAGAACTACTTCGCCCACAAGTGGTACGTCGCTTCCAACGATGACGTAGACGAAACCCTGCTGCGCGACCGCATCGACCAGCACCTGAAAGAGCTGAACGACGACTATGCCGTGGAGCGTACCAGCGCTCTCAAGGATGTGTTCCTTCAAAAGCTGCCCGAAGAAGCCTTCCTGAAATTCATGGAGAGCAAAGGCAAACTCGGTAGCCAGCACAAGTTCCCCCGCGTGATGAAAGGCAAGATGCTCCAGGATTGGAATGAGTTCCTGGCTAGCTATCGCTAAGGAATTAGGAATTGGGAATTAGGAATTAGGTCCTGAATCACCGGATTCCTCCTAATTCCTAATATACTAATTCCTAATTCCTCCATTTCGCCAGAGAGGCTTATTTTTAACCCCTTTCGGATTATGGATAGCATATTGATAAAAGGATTAACACTGGGCTTACTGTTAAGCATAGCTGTAGGGCCGGTGCTGTTCTCTATTATCAAGCAAAGCATCAACAACGGCTGGAAGGGAGGGTTGGCCTTTGTGCTGGGGGTGTCGATGAGCGATGTGTTCCTTGCCGTGGCCTCCAACTTTTTCACCGAGCTGTTCACCGGGCTGATCGAGCGCCGCGAAATGATTGGCGTCATCGGCAGCACCTTCCTCATCTCGGTAGGCATCTACTTCCTGTTCTTCAAGAAGGTGAAGGTGAACGAGCAGGGCACCCAGGTGCTGAAGTTCCGCAAGCGCGACTACCTGAAGCTGGTACTCACCGGCTTTTTCATGAACATCCTCAACCCCGGCATCATCATCTTCTGGCTGACCGCCTCCACGGCCTTTGCCGACGAGACCTTCAACCAGCGCATCTGGATCTTTTCGGTGGCCCTGGTGATGGTGCTGGCTACCGACATCCTGAAAGTATTCCTGGCCAACCGTATACGGCAGCGCCTGACCTTAAAAAACATCCAATTCGTGAACCGTCTCAATGGAATCATCCTCATCGGCTTTGGCGTGGTGCTGCTGTGGGGATTGATCTTCTATAGCGACCAACTGCCCCAGTGATGAAGCAAAAGCCAAAGCCTAAACCAAAGTCCAAAAGCAAAAGCAGCAAAGGTTCTACCATCTGGAAGTGGGTGAAGCGCACCGTGCTGATCCTGTTCCTCGCCCAGTTGTTCTATATCGTTATCCTTAAGTGGGTGAACCCGCCCGTAACGCTCACGCAATTGGGATCGCTGTTCCGCGGCGAGGGCCTGAAGCGCGACTACGTCGGCTACGACGACATGTCCTACTACATGAAGCTGGCCGTCATCGCCTCCGAAGACCAGATCTTCCCCGACCACAGCGGCTTCGACTGGAAGAGCATCGACAAGGCCATCAAGTACAACGAGAAGAAACCCGGCCGCGTACGGGGCGCCAGCACCATCAGCCAGCAGGTGGCCAAGAACGTTTTCCTGTGGCAGGGGCGCAGCTGGATCCGCAAGGGCCTGGAAGTGTACTTCACCAAGATGATCGAGTGGGTGTGGGGCAAGCGCCGCATCCTGGAGATGTACCTCAACGTGGCCGAGATGGGCAAGGGCATCTACGGGGTGGAAGCTGCCGCGCAGGCCTACTATAAAAAGAGCGCAGACGACCTCACCCGCCGCCAGGCCGCCATGATCGCCTCCTCGCTGCCCAACCCGAAGAAGTACACCGTGCGTCCCCTCTCCGGCTACGTGCGGGCCAAGAGCGGGTGGGTGCAGCGCCAGATGCGCAACCTCGAGCGCGACCCCGATGTGCAGCGGGTGATAAAGTAAGTTGAGATCGTGAATGGTGAATGGTGAAAACTCACAACCTTTACACACGCCGGTGTGTGTGTCCTTAGGCAACTTCACCAGGGAACCGGAAAAAGATCAGCGTTCATCATCAGCATCATAATGATCCGCGTTCCCTTGTTCTCTTCCTAATCCCTAATCCCTCTTTCTCTAGTACCTGCTGCGCCCGATAAACGCCCGCCGCAAGAGGCCCACCACCAGTGTAAAGAGGAAAGAGCCGATCACCGCCCACACTACCGGAAAGGGCTTGCCTTCGACATTGATCGTGAAGAGCTCGGGCAGGCCAAACCTCCCGGCCAGCCACATGCCGATATAGGCACCGATAAATCCCACAACGATCGATACCAGGCAACCGCCTAGATCATACCCCGCCAGGGCTTGTCCAATGGAACCGGCAATGGCCGCAATTATGAGAAGCACCAGGAAGCCTATAAGTGTCATGGTCAGAAGTTTTAAAGAGCTATACATTATTTGTGCCACCGGTGGCCTGTTGTTGCTGCACCCAATGATTCCAACAGCTTTGAAACCTACAAAATCCTTTCTATCTTGGCTGCCGGTCCGTTCCAATACCAAACTAATGCGTAACGCCAAACTGCTCTTAGCAATTTTTACCCTCCTTTTAGCGGGATGCCTGGTTATTCCTACTTATAAGGCCCGCATTTCTGTGCATACCACAGCCTATAACAAACAGGAAGTGCAGGTGCAAAATATGATGCTCGTCGGCACCGGGCCGGTAGCCTCCCGGGTTTTCCTGGACAACCTGCATACCGAAATGACCCAATCGCTGAAAAGTAAGGGAGTGGAGTCGCGGTTTTCTTATGCCGGCAGTGGTTCGCAATATGGCCCCCTGAAACTGGATAGCCTGGTTAGTGATCAATACGATGCCTACCTCGTCTTTAAAGCCACCGGGCCGGCGCAACTGAATATGACCAAGCCCCAGTATTCGGCTATTGGTCCCGGCGTGGTCGGCACTGGTTACGGCAACCAATACGTTGAGAACTATACCGTGTCGCTCTACAAGGGGAAAGAAAAGCTGCAACTGGTGTGGAAGGGGGAGATGGAGGTAGATTTTGACCTGGCCAACGACAGTCGCTATAAGCAGATCTCCCAACTCCTTTTAAAGGAACTGGTCGATAGGCATATCTTGCCGGAATGATGCAGTGCCCCCTACCATAAACCATGACTATGGACCAGGAATAAAGGCTCTGGCAGGGTTCAAATGTCTCAATTACCTAATGACCCTATTATGGACCATGGACCATGAGCTATGGACCCCCTCTCACGTTTCACCTTTCATGTCTCACGTAAAAAGAACGCCCGCTCCTGACACGGAAAGTGGAACGGGCGCATTTAGTATCCAGCTGAGTAAACAAATTAATTATCCTCCAACGCTCTTACGGCAGGTGCGCATACCCATGCTTCATCTTCCAGAGGAAGTACTTCTCCAGGAACACTTTCCCGAAGTCATAGATCACATTAGGCAGCATCACGGCAAAGGTCCTGGGCTTGAACAGGTGGTTCGATACGAGGAACACCTCCTTCTTGCCGGCGTCCATGATGCACAGGGCCGGGATCTTGCCCCAGGGCTTCTCCACCAGCTTCGTCTTCCCTTTGAGCGTGCGCACGATGTTCTCGGCGACAATCTTGCCGGTCTCGTCGCTTGGGTAGCCGGTCTTCGGCACGCCAAACGGCACTTCGCCCTGCTTGAAGGGGGCGGGCACATTTACGGAGAGGCCGGCCACCCACACGTTGGGGAACTTAGGATGGCGGTAGGAGGGCAGCACATTAAAAAAGCCGTTGGACTCCGCTTCCAGCTCGGGCGAGTTCGTGATCAGGTCCACACCCACAAACGGCGGCATCAGCATGGTAAACTCCGAGTGGATGGTCTCGCCGTTGCTCAGCACCACTTCTTTTTCGCGCACTTCGCGGATGCCCACCCCGGTGCGGTAGTGAATATGGAACATTTTCATAAACGACTTCAGCATGGTTTCACCCATCGGCATGCCGTCGATGCCGAAGTGGCCCAGGTAGGTTTCGGGGGTCACCCAGTAGAGGTCTACCTTCTTGCGGATGTTCTGCTCGCGCAGCCACTTTTCGATGTTGAAGAGGAACTCGTAGGCGGCGCCCATGCAGCCGGCCTGCTGGGTGGCACCGATCACGATGGGGCCGGGGTTCTTCTTGAAGGCCTCCAGCTTCTCGCGCGTCTTCATAGCGCCGTCGGGCGTGCCTATATAGAAAGCGTGCTCCTTCACGCCGGGGGCCACGTCGTATTTCACCTTCGGGCCGGTGGCGATCACCAGCTGGTCGTAGTGGAGCTCACCACTTTTGGTGTACACCACCTGCTCGATGGGGTCTATCCTGTCTGCCACGGTCTGCCAGAACTTGATGCCCCTTTTCTCCAGCACCGGGCGGCGCGGGATGCTGATCTGGGCTACCTCCCTGCGACCGGTGGGTACCCAGATGAGCGAGGGAATATATAACAGGTCGGGGTTGCGGTCGATGACGACCACTTCGGCATCGTTTTGCAGCTTTCTTTTTACCTGGATGGCGGCGGTAAAACCGGCAAAGTTCCCGCCTATGACTACGACTCTCATGATGATTGGTTTTATTGTCTCTACAAAGCTCCCATCGGCCCGCCCGGTCCTGCGTGACATTAGTCACGGCCCTGTGGTCCGTGCTCTGAAACACTTGCTGGTAGCGACTTACAGGGGAATATGATTGTCGTCAGTCCTGGGGATGACGAAAGCCGCTTTCCCACCCTACCAATAGTATAAAAGACCTTTCCTAGGTCATTGAAATGCGATCGGCAGGGGTGTATATTTACAAGTGGTGCTAACCTCTTGTATCCACCATAAACTCATACATTATGAACAGGCTTGTCTTTGTTTTGGTGGCCTTTTTCCTGCTGGCCACTTCCTTCCAGTCGGGTAACCAACCGCCCATCATCAATAGGGAGGTAAAGGCGCGAATCGATGCTACCCTTAAAAGCTTTGTCGATTCTGGGCAGCTGGCCGGCGTGTCGGCCCTCATCTTCGAAAAGGACAGTGAGGTTTATTACAAAGCCTTTGGGTATGCCGACAAGGAAGCGGCGGTGCCCATGGACCGCAATACCCTGGTGCGCATCTTTTCGATGACCAAGCCGGTGACGGGCGTGGCGCTGATGACCCTGTATGAAAAGGGCTTGTTCCAACTGGACGACCCTCTATCGAAATACGCGCCCGAGTTTACCGATATGAAAGTGTACAAAGGCGTGGATGCTGCTGGCAACCTGGTACTGGAGCCGGCGAAGCGCCCCATCACCATCCGCGATGTCACCCGTCATACGGCGGGTTTTGTATCGAGTACCGACCTGCCAGGCCTAGGCGAGCTGATGCGCAAGGCCGATCCCATGAACCCGGCTAACACGCTCGATGGGATGGCAAAAAAGCTGGCGAGCCTGCCGCTGGTCTTCCATCCCGGTGAGCAGTGGGGCTACGGTCCTTCGGTGGACGTGCAGGCCCTGCTGGTGGAGCGCATCTCCGGCAAACCCTTCAACCGCTACCTGCAGGAGACCATTTTTAATCCCCTCGGAATGACCAACACCCGCTATACGGTTCCGCAAAGTGATTGGAAACGGCTGGCGGCCGTGTACACCCGCAACGAAGCGGGGGCGCTGTTGCGCCTGCCGGACGCGCAGGATGTCTTCAACCGGAAGGACTGGCCGCTGAAGCCGGGGGGCTGGGGACTCACCTCCACGCTCGACGACTACATGAAGTTTGCCCGCATGCTCCTGAACAAGGGCAAGGGCGATCAGGCCTCCATACTAAAGCCCCAGACGGTAAAGCTGATGGCCACCAGCCACCTCGACGACAGCATCACCCAGCGCATGTGGCTGCCCTCCAACGGACAGGTGGGCTTCGGCATCGACTTCGCGGTGCGCCTGCGCCCGCCACTCTCTAAGGAAGAGAACAACGGTGCCGTGGGCGAGTTCTTCTGGGACGGTGCGGCCAGCACCCTGTTCTGGGTGGACCCGGTGAACGACATCACCGCCGTGTTGTTCGTGCAGCAAATGCCCTTCTATGGTTTATTGCACAAGCGCTTTAGAGATGCAGTGTACGGGGTGTACAGCCCGAAATAAAAAGGATAATTTACCTACGAATAGCATCTTCAAGTCCTAACTGATTATCTTATGATCGAGTTTATCAAGAAGTTCCTGCTGGTTGCAGTTTTCCTGTTCGTTATCATTTTCATCGTACTGATAGCTTTCCAGTTGTTTGGCTGATGTGCCGGCC
>DASWYM010000134.1:0-17291 GCA_036404975.1 Chitinophagaceae bacterium | reverse complement strand
TTTCCCCTATTCCGCACCCGGAGGTCGCAAAGCATTCCTGCCTTCCCTCATTTCCACTCCCAATTGCTGTCGGGATGCACATTTGCAAATTCTCTCATTTAAGCCCCACCTCATCCGTAACAAATTTCCCCGCTGATCCATTTAATTTGGCACGCCGTTGGTACTACTAGTTATACAAGCCCCGGATAACATAGCAAGGTATCAGTGAAGAGTGGTAAAGTGAAAAAGATATCGTGAAGAGCGCATAAGTGAAAGTGGAATGATACAGCCAATGTAGTGAAGAGTGATCCCGATTTTTATCGGAAGTGAGCAGTGGGTTTCATCAACAAATAAGGAGGAGGTCGAACCATCGTTTGGCCTCTTTTTTTACGCCCTGTGAAAGAGAAACGTGCCCTGGTACCCTATCGATTAGAAGTGCCCTCTATACCCTTAATACGAAACGTACCTAACAAAAAAGGTCAGGCTTTTGCCTGACCTTTTTTTGCCCTCTAAAATGGACATCTTTGTGTAACCCTGGCAATAGGAAAGGCTCTGTCCAATAAGCATCAGCGATATTCCCATAAAATCTCTGAAATCCGCGATAAAAGAAAAGCCACCTGTAGAAACAGGCGGCACCACTGTGTTAAACGTTTGAGAAATAGATATGACTGATGAGTGATATGCTCTAACAAAAAAACTTTTACAAAAAGTAATAACCCGGTTCCGCAAAGGTGCTAAAGGTCAAGGGTCTAAAAAATACCCAGAAATAGGTATTTTCCCCGGTTAGTTCCTCAGGAAATGTTAAAACAGCACCTACGTAGTCTACACTAAAGCTGTTCGGAAAACAGGTAGTTCATACCTGAAAAGTGCCCCTCGGCCCATTCCTCATTAACCTCGGATAGCTACCGGGGCACGACTCATCACTCACGACTCATTACTCCTTCCTCATCACGTCAGCTGGTGCTGCCGGGCGAAGTGCACCAGGGCGGCAATATTCTTTGTTTCCAGCTTGCGGAAAATATTCTTCCGGTGGGTGCTGATGGTCAGCTCGCTAAGGAAGAGCTTTTCGGCAATCTCCCGCGTGCTCAGGCCATGACTGATAAATCGGATAATCTCCACCTCCCGGCGGGTGAGCTGGTATTTCTTTAAAAAATCATCAAAGAAGAAAGAGTCTTCGGACAGGGATTTTTCCACTCCGTTCCAGGAATGATAGGAATGCCCCGACAGCACATCCACTACGGCCTGCTTCAGCTCCAGGGAGGCAGAGTTCTTGTTCAGGTAGCCTTCGGCGCCCAGCTTCTTCAGTTCGTCGAGCAGTTCGGGCTGGCTATAGTTCGACAACACCAGCACCTTTACGGCCGGGTAGCTTTTTTTAAGCTGCTGCAGGCACTTCAGCCCATCCTGGCCGGGCATGTTCAGGTCCAGCACCACCAGGTGCGGCCCGTGCTTTGATACGGCATCGAGCACTTCAAAGCCGTTGGATGCGGTGGCCACCACCGCGACATCTTCCATTTCGTTCAGTACAGACGTGATCCCCTGCAGCAACAGTTGATGATCGTCTGCCAGCACAATCCTATAGGGCATATACAGTTCTTGGTATGGCGATAGTTATGATAGAGCCCCGGGGCTCGTTTCGGTCAAAAGCAATTTCCCCGTTAAAATAGTCAATTTTCGATTGGATACCGGCCAGCCCATGGGTTTCTTTGCCGTCCAGTGCCCGCAGGTCCAGGCCAATGCCGTCATCTTCCACCACCAGGCTAAAGCAATCCTCGTGCTCCACCACCTGAACCAGCGCATGGGAAGCGCCGGAGTGCTTCACCACGTTGTTGAGCAGTTCATGGGCAATACTGTAAAGGGAAGTGTAGATGTTGGTCCACTCGGGGCGCACGTGCTCAAAGCCGATCACCACCAGTGAGATGCGGATCTTGCCTGAAGCATTGAACAGCGAGACGATCTTCTCCAGTGATGTTTTAAAACCGGTCTTCTCCAGCAGCAGGGGGCTGAGGGCGTGACTGAGGTCGCGCACCGTGTCCGACACGGCACTCACCGCTTCTTCGGCCTTCTGAAGCCTAAGGGTCGTCTCTTCGCTCCCGTAGCGGTTCTCGCGCAGCGAGGAGAGGTTCAGCCTCGCCGCCGAGAGCAGCGAGCCGGCCACGTCGTGCAACTGGTTGGCTATCCGGCGGCGCTCGGCTCCCTGCACTTCCATGATCACGCGCAGGTTTTCGGCCTGGCGGCGGTTCACCTCGCGCAGCAGGTGCTCCCGCTCCAGCCGGTACTGGTTAAAGCGGTACACCAGTCCCGCCGTAAGGATAATGGACTCGATGATATAGCCCACCGGCATGCCGTAGTGGCTAAAGAAGGGGTACTCACTCTGCAGGCTACCGGTATAAAAAGCCACCTGTAGCACCGCCATGCCGATCAGCGCACCAACAGCCACCAGGTAGAACATCGCGAGGCGGTTGCCCTTCAGGGTGTGCACGATCAGGAAGGCCAGGGCAAAAACGGCATAGGCAAGAGCGATCACCGGGATGGCGTATTGCAGGCGCATCCACCAGGCACTCTCGTAGCCCTGCCCGTTGAACAGGAAGATGGCGCCCACGCAAGCCCACAGCACGGCGCTCATGAGGTGCAGGGCCATGCGCAGCCTTCTGCCTACCCCGCCCACATAGTGCGCCATAAAATGAATCGATAGGGCCACCGTGCCAATACAAAACACCGGGCGTGCCTTGGAGGCAAACCATGGCGCGTCGGGCCAGAGGTATTGGAAGCCGTAGCCGCCGTTGGCCAGCACCCAGCACCAGCCGCAAGCCAGGTAGATGACGTAGAGCCCGTAGATGCGCTCGCGGGTCATGGCAAAGAGGTAGACACCAAAGATCACCAACAGGACTATGATGCCAGTGAGCCCGGCGGTGATGGCCGTATGCTCGCCTTCGGTGCGCACTACCTGCAGCAGGGGCGCGGTGCCGAAATAAAGCTGCAGCGACTCGTTGGCCTTGTCGATGCGCGCCAGGTAGAGGCCTTTTTGCGCAATAGGGAAGTAGTAGCCGGTGGCCTTCACCGGCCGCTGGCGGAAAGGATAGTAGTCGCCCGTGAGGTGCTGCAACTGTGGTTCCTTGCCCCCGCTATAGTAGAAGTGAATGCGGTTGATGTGGTGGTCGCCGATCTGCAGCAGCAGCGAGTCGCCGGGAAGATTCTCAGCGTTCTCATAGGCCAGCCAGTACACCGATCGGGTAAAGCCCACGTTCAGACCCGATGCTTCCGCAGGGCGGAAAGCTCCTTTGCGGTAGTGCTCCAATGCCTCCTCCGGCTGCAGGCGGCGGGTGCTGTCTTCCAGCAGGTAAAATCCCTTCGGGTCGCCTTCCCCGGCCTGGGAAGGCAGGTTTCCTGCCAGGCTGCCCAGGAGAAGCAGCAAGTATAACAGGAGGACTGATCCCTTCCGGGTTTTATAAGTCGAGGCCAATGGTGGTGGTCCGTTTCGCATAAGCAATGTCATGGTGTAACAGTGGTGCTTTGCCGGCGTTTTATAGAAAACGCCCACACCGCCGAAAGGTCTGCTCTTTTCTCCGCTTCGCCAATACCCTGAAGTAAGTAATTATGAGTGATGAGTGATGAGTGGTGAGTGGGAGTCGATAGTCTATGGTCCATAGTCTATAGCAGAGTCATTGGGTAATTCGTGGCTGCGCTGTCTTTACTCCGGGTTTAACCAGAGTTTGTTCTGAGTCTCACCTGAGTCCTATAGACTCAGGGTAAACTCAGAGTATACTCAGCTTAACCCTTAAGGGGTAAGAAGGGATTAGGGATTTGGGACTAGGGATCAGGCGGGAATCAGACCTCCTTCTCCTCTTTTCTCCCTTTTCCTCTTAGTTAAAGCTTTGAGGCTCAAAGGGGCTAACAAAATGATAAATGGCTTCCCGCTATCGGGGCTGTGCCGTAATTTCAGCGCCTGAAAACTTCCCCATCCATGACATATAAGCGTAAAGTACTGGGACTGGCCATCGCTATGCTGGTCCTTACCGGCACGGCATGGTCGCAGGCCAGGCTGGTTGAAAAGGTTACCAAAAAGGGCACCGAGCTGGTGATCCCTTACGAGAAATACGTGCTGCCCAACGGGCTGACCCTTATTGTGCACGAGGACCACAGCGATCCTGTGGTGCACGCCGATGTGACCTACCACGTGGGCTCTGCGCGCGAGGAGATCGGTAAGTCGGGCTTCGCTCACTTCTTCGAGCACATGATGTTCGAGGGCTCCGAAAACGCCCCCGAGGGCCTGCACGACGACATTACCATCCGCAACGGCGGCTCCAACAACGGTTCCACCAACCGCGACCGCACCAATTACTACGAGACCTTCCCCTCCAACGTGCTGGAGCAGGTGCTGTGGCTCGAGGCCGACCGTATGGGCTTTTTGCTCGATGCGGTAACGCAGCAGAAGTTCGAGGTGCAGCGCGCCACCGTTAAGAACGAGCGCGGCCAGAGCTACGACAACCGCCCCTACGGGCTGGTGTTCGAAAACCTGAGCAAGAACCTCTATCCCTACGGCCACCCCTATAGCTGGATGACCATCGGCTACCTCGAAGACCTGGACCGCAGCGACGTGAACGACCTGAAGAACTTCTTCCTGCGCTGGTACGGACCCAACAACGCAGTGCTGACCGTGGGCGGTGACATAAAGCCCGCTGAAGTGGTCAAGCTGGTGGAGAAGTATTTTGGCTCCATTCCGCGCGGTCCCGAAGTAAAGGACATGACCGCTACGGCTCTTTCGCTGAATCAAAACCGCTACGTTTCCTACATCGACAACTATGCCAAGGTGCCGATGCTGGCGGTGGTGTATCCCACGGTGCCCAACTACCACAAGGATATGGCGGCGCTGGCCTGCCTCGCCCAGGTTTTGGGACAGGGCCGCAACTCGGTGCTCTACCAGCAACTGGTGAAAAAGCAATTGGCCCTGCAGGCTTCGGGTTTTAGCAGCCTCAGCGAGCTGGCCGGTGAGTTTATCTTCCAGCTGATGCCCATGCCGGGCAAGACCCTGGCCGATATGGAAGGCCTGTTCCGTGCCTCCCTGGATTCGTTTGAGAAGCGCGGCGTGACCGACGAGGATGTGGCCAAGTTCAAGGGCGGTATGGAATCCTCCCTGATCAACGGGCTGCAGAGCGTGTCGGGTAAAGTGTCGCAGCTGGCAGCCTTCGAAACCTTTGCCGGTAATCCCAACAAGATCGCCGACCTGCTGAAGATGTACACCTCGCTCACCAAAGAGGATGTGATGCGGGCCTACCACACCTACATCAAAGGCAAGGGTGCCGTGGTGCTGAGCGTAGTGCCCAAAGGACAGGAGCAACTGGTGGCCGCTGCCAACAACTTCACCATCGATTCAAGCAACTATAAAGCACCCGATTACGGTTATGCAGGACTGAAGTACACTAAGCAGGGCGACAGCTTCGACCGCACCAGGGTGCCTGCCCTGGGAAAAGTGCCCACTGTGGCCGTGCCTAAGTTCTGGCGTAAGGATCTGCCTAACGGCGCCAAGCTCATTGCCGCCCAGAACACCGAAGTGCCCACCGTGAACTTTACCCTCTCCATTCCGGGTGGCCACCTGGCCTCTGCGGGCGACCTGTCGAAGGCGGGCCTGGCTTCCTTCTTTGCCGATATGATGGCCGAGGACACGAAGAACCGCACGGCCGAGCAGATTGCCGTGGAGCTGCAAAAGCTGGGTAGCACCCTCTCCGTTACCTCGGACGTGGACGGCGTCACCTATCGCGTGCAGGCTCTCAAAAAGAACTTCGGGCCAACGATGACCATCCTGGCCGACCGCCTCCTGAACCCGAAGTTTACCGAAGAGGCGTTTAACCGCCTGAAGACCCAGGCCATGGAATCGTTCAAGATACAGAAGTCGCAACCCGCGGCTATTGCCGATGCGGTATTTGCCAAACTGAACTACGGGGCGGCCCACATCCTGGGCCTGCCGCAGGAAGGCACGGAAGAAACGGTGAAGAACATTACGCTGAAGGACATTGAAGCCTATTATAAAAACTACATGACCACGCAGGGCGCGAAGATCGTGGTGGTGGGCGATATCACGCAGGCCGAGCTGCTCCCCAGGCTGGCCTTCCTGGATAAGCTGCCGAAGAAAAAGGTTACCCTGCCAGTTGTGAATCCCGTGCCGGCTGTAGACAAGACGAAAGTGTACCTCGTGGACGTGCCTAAGGCCGCCCAGTCGGAGTTCCGCGTAGGCTACGCCACCGGGTTGAAGTACGATGCTGCCGGCGACTATTACAAAGCCTCCGTAGTGAACTATCCGCTGGGAGGAAGCTTCCTCAGCCGTCTCAACCAGAACCTGCGCGAGACAAAAGGCTGGACCTATGGCGCGCGCAGCGGCTTTAGCGGCGACCAGTACTCCGGCGACTTTGCATTCAGCTCCGGCATCAAGGCCTCGGTCACCGACTCGGCCCTGGCCGAAGTGATGCGCGAGTTTACCGACTATTCGAAGAATGGTCCCAAGGCCGAAGAGGTGGAGTTTGTGAAAAGCGCCATCGCCCAGCGCGATGCCCTGCGCTACGAGACCGGTGCACAGAAGGCCGCCTTTATTTCCACCATACTGGAGTACAACCTGTCGCCCAACTTTGTGGAGCAGCAGGCTAAGATCCTCCAGGGAATGACCGGTGAGCAGATGAAGGCTATAACAAGTCGTTACCTGCGTCCCGAAAAGATCAACATCCTGCTGGTAGGCGATAAGGCTTCCATTGAGCCAGGCGTCAGGAAGCTGGGTTACGAGATTGTGGAGTTGGATAGCAACGGCAACAAAGTGGAGAAGAAAACGATGTAATAAGTGCCTCTTGCCGGCTGCCCTGTATCCCTCTCTAGGGTGCCTTGATACTCATTGGTATTTGTTTCATTTGAAACGATCATCTCGTTAACGTAAGTATCGATTATTTTCGAACGAAAGCAATAGAAAGCGTCACTACGGTGGCGCTTTTTTTGGTTATCCTCCCCTGCCAGCATACCTGTTTAACAATTTTGAAACCCGCTCACCCCTGTGAATCAACCGCTTATCGTTATCCCATAAATATGTTATTGGTCGTTAAAAGACACTTACATACATTTGTATCGTAATGCTTCCCTTTGAAACCGAAGTTCCGGTTCGTGTCAAACGAAAGTGCTGAGGAGGATCTATGAAAAACAGGGATTTTAGGAGCATCCCGACACCCAAGGTTGATCACTCTAAAGCTGTATAAATGAAACCTGTATTAGTTCTCTGGCTTGCCTTCCTGATGCTGATCTGCGTATGGATCATCGCTGAACCCGCTGCCGCCATGGCCAAGGCCAAAAAGGAACAGAAGGAGTGCCTGGCGGTGCTAAAGAAAGACGACCGGCAGTGCATAGCCAAGCTGTGCCTGAACAGGCTGCCCCTGTAATCGTTCCGGCCCCCGCAGGCTTCCCCATAGTGGGCCTGCCCCTCATATTCCTTCCTGTTTCCTGTTTGAGTTTACTACCCCTTTGCGCTACATGATGTAGGGCAGGGTCACCGTAAAGGTGGAGCCTTTGCCCGGCTCCGATGCGGCACTGATAGTGCCGCCGTGATTCACCACTACTTTTTTACAAATGGCCAGCCCGAGCCCGCTGCCTTCGTAGGTGGTGCGGGGGTGCAGCCGCTGGAAAAGCCCGAAGATGCCTTCTGCCTGTTGGGGCTCGAAGCCTATACCGTTGTCCTCGAATCGGATTTGCAGGTACTGCTCCGCCTTCTTTACTTCCGGTATCGCCGGGGGCGGGGTGAGCACCACCGCATGGGTGATGCGCAGGCGCGGCGGCACGTCTTCCCGGGAAAACTTCAGGGCGTTGGCCAGCAGGTTCTGGAACAGCTGGCTGATCTGCGAAGGGATCACCAGCAATTCCGGCAGGTGGTCGCACTCGATGGTGGCTTCTTTTTCCTTTATGCGTACTTCCAGGTTTTCGATGGCGCCCTTCAGCAGGGCGTTGAGCGAACACTTCTGCAGGTCGCGGTTCTGTGACAGGGTGGAAAGGGCCAGGATGTCTTCAATCATGCCGTTCATGCGACGGGCGGCGGCGGCGATCTTTTCAATAGGATGTTTGGCCGCTTCGGAGAGTTCTTCGGTTTGCCCGGCAAGGAGCAGCGAGCTGAAGGTGGTGATCTTGCGCAAGGGCTCTTTGAGGTCATGGCTCACCACGTAGGCAAACTGCTCCAGTTCCTTGTTGCTGTGCTCCAGCTCGGTGTTGGCTTTTTCCAGGGCGGAGGCCATCAGGCGGTAGCGCTGTTCGCTGCGTACCAGTTTCTTGGCTTCCCTCATTTTTTCCGTCAGGTCACGTGTTACCTTGGCAAATCCTACCAGCTTGCCCTCTGCGTCCAGCAGGCGGGTGATGAGCACGTTGGCCCAGAACAGGGTGCCGTCCTTGCGCACCCGCCAGCCTTCCTCTTCGTATTTACCCTCTTTGGTGGCAATGATTAGTTCCCGCTGCGGCTTCCCATCCTGCTTGTCCTTTTCGGGATAAAAGATGGAAAAGTGCTGGCCGATGATCTCATCGGCAGTGTATCCTTTCAGGTGGCGGGCGCCTTCGTTCCAGCTGCGGATATAGCCTTCCGGGTCCAGCCGGAAGATGGCATAATCCTTAATGCTTTGCAGGAGCAATTGTTCTTCGTTCATATGGGTGTGGTTGGTCGCCTGGGTCGCAAACGGGTCTGTTGTCATGGCCGTGCGGTTTAGGGTTGATTCGTTTCGTCTCCAAATCTAATTAAAATAAAAGGGCTGCCGTGGCGAAAAAGAATTGGGTGCTTTGCAGTGGGCACCTGCTGCCAGCCCGGGGAGAGGCCGCGGTAAGAATAGATCAGGTGTGTCTTAAATGCTATGTAGATGCTGCGGACATTATTTAGGAGCAAGGATGGAGAGGCACTCAGCCCGACAGCAACCCCGAACTACGTACCGACATTTCCCGTAAAGTGCATGTTACTAATTATTCCCGGTGTATAAATCCTCCCGGGCTTCTCTCAAAGGATGCCGGGGTCCTTATTTGGAAAAAAGAAAAGACTACCGCCCGGTAGCCCTTTTACCAATGTATGTCGTATGGGTTAGTTGTCTGCCAGCAATTCGTAGCGGAAGTCGGTGAGCATATTGCGGTTTTTGATCACCTTGTGCCAGGTTTCACGGCCGTTCTCGTCCCTAAGGGTAAAGCGCAGGGTGCGTCCATCCAGCAGGTGGTCATCCAGGTCGTCGAAGATCTTATCCAGGCTTTCCTGGTCGCCTTGTCCAAACAGGTTATACAGGATGGTCGCATCAAAATAGTAGTCCGCCATAGTGAGTGGTTTTGATACCTATAAATTTAATTCATAAACGTACTGGGGTTCCTGATTTTCGTCACTTTGTTTTGATTGTTCCGCTCCAGGTGTGCATGGATGCAACGACCGGTATGGCAAGCGGTAATCGTTAAGCCGAGCGGTAATAAATCCCACCATATCCCGATCTTAAGGCGACGATATCGCGATGATATTGCGACTCTTTAAAGGGTCGCCATATGGTGGCTATATGGTGGCTATATGGTCGCCATATGGTGGCAATATCCTGCTTCGGGCTGGGAAGGAATTAGGGAGAAGGGATTAGGGAAAAGGAGCGTTCCAACGGCCCCCGGGCGTCGATAAACAGGCGCAGAACGGGTGCGGGCTTACATCTTTTACCCCGCCATGTAAACGGGGGTGCCGGATTCCTGTCTTTACCCTGTAAAGCGTATACATTAAAATACCTACAAATGGGTATTGTGGCACAGAGGGTTGCGGGTTAGTTTCGCGTCCTGTGCGGAACGCTGGTTAGCCTGTTTCGCGAGATCTATTTACCCGAACTATTGTCTATGCGAAAAATTGTACTCCTTTCTCTCTTTGCGAGTGTGTGCGGCCTGGTGCAGGCGCAGGATTTCGCCGGCTACCGTGCCGGCAACTATACCGGTGTCAACGGTGTCTTTTTTAACCCGGCCAGTATTGCCGACAGCCGCTACCGCTGGGACTTCAATCTTTTTTCGGTCAGCACGTCGGTGGGCAACAACCAGGCTTCCTTCAACCTAAACAATGTGACCAGGTCGTTCAACGTGGACAGCCTGGAGGAGGCCGTGATGGGCAGGAATGCGGGCCCCTCCACCGGCCTGGTGAGCGTGGACCTGCACGGTCCCGCCCTGATGTTCAATGCCGGCAGCAAGGCCTCCCTGGCCCTGACCACCCGCGCGCGTACCATGACCAACATCATCGACATCGAAGGGCGGCTGGTGCGCGAGCTCTCCGACCAGGCCGATAACGGGCAGTACCCCTACACCATCACCACCAGGGAGCACATGCGCCTGGCCGTGAACTCGTGGACCGAGTTTGGCCTGAGCTATGCCCGGGTACTTAGCGACAAAGGTTTGCATTTTGTAAAAGGCGGCACCACGCTCAAATACCTGGCGGGTGTGGCCAACGGCTATGTGAACGGCAACAACTTCAGGGGCACCCTGGAGGAAAATAATGCCACCGAAGGCGTGCACCTGACCAATGCCACCGGCCGCATGGCGGTTGGCTTTGGCGGGGTGCGCATTTCGGACTTTGATGCGGGCAAGTTTACCGAGCTGCAAAGCACCGGCTTTGGTGTGGACCTGGGCCTGGTGTACGAGTTCCGTCCCGAACACGATGCGTATATGATATACGATGAAGAAGGCGACTTCTCGCGCGACGTCTGGCGCCGCGACCGCAATAAGTACAAGGCGCGTGTGGGCCTGGCCCTGCTTGATATCGGAGGGATTAAATACGACCGCGACTTGCAGCGCAGCGGGGCCTACGACCTGGATATTAGCGGCAGCGAGCGCCTGAGCCTCGACGAGCTGGAGGACGTGGAGATCGACGACTTTAATGCCTACTTCAAGAACCACCCGCAGTTCTTTACGCCGGTGGCCGGCGGCGCGGACGCCACCTACAAGGTGTCGCTGCCCACCACCCTGCAGCTGAACGTGGATTACCGCCTGCGCGGCGGGCTGTACGTGAACCTGGAAGGCCAGCTGCCGCTGACCACCGGCGAGAAGACGGGCTACGACCCGCGCTACTACAGCACCTTCACGCTGACGCCCCGCTACGAGGGCCGTGGCTTTGGTCTTTATGTGCCTGTCAGCCACAGCGGCCTCACCGGACTGAACATGGGTACGTCGCTGCGACTGGGACCGTTGTTCATTGGCTCGGGCAGTGTGCTGACGGCTTTACTAGGGAATTCCAAACAGGCCGATGTGCATGTAGGGCTTCGCTTTGGTGGCCTGCAGAAAGACAAGGTGAAAAAAGCGGCGAAAGAAGAGCGCAAAGAGCTGAAGCGCCTGGAGGAGGAATAGGCGAAAGTACCAACGGGGCCGGAGCATTAGTGATCACCCAAGCCAACAGTCAATAAACAGAAAAGGGTTACCGTGCACGGTAACCCTTTGACTTTTTGAATGGGGTTCTCCGCCCGGAGCTTTGGTTACTTAAAACTTACCAGTCCTGCTTCGCGCGCCAGCAGCACCAGTTCGGCTACGTTGGCGGTGCCCAGCTTGCGCTGGATGTTGCGGCGGTGGGTGTGCACGGTATGGTCGCTCAGGAACAACTGCTGGGCGATCTCCTTGGTGCTGAGTCCCTGGCACACGAGGGTGAGGATTTCTACCTCGCGCTTGCGCAGGCTTTGGATCAGCAGGTTGTTCTTTTGCCGCAGGTTCTCGCGCAGGGCAGTGATCAGTTGCTCTTCGGTATTCATGCGCGGCGACATGTCTACGTCCACGCACAGCAGCTCCTTTACTTCGCCCTTCCTGTTTTGGGTAAATGCTTTGGCCCACCCGATAAACCAGCGGTACTCTTCTTCGTTCTTGTGCCTGGCACGGAAGACGCCCCCGTACTCGGCACCGCTGAAACTCTTGTAGTGGGCGATAGAGTCGGTAGGGATATTCTGGTCGTCGGGGTGGACGATCGTGCGGAAGTACTCCAGGCCGCCCATGCCCAGGATCTCCTCCAGCGAATAGCCCAAGGTTTCTTCGTTGGTCCGGTTGCACCACACTACGCCTTTCTCCAGGTCGGAGACGTAGATGTTGGCGGGTACTTCGTGAACCACCTTCTCGAGGAAGGCGCACTTTTGGGTCAGTTCCTGCACTTGCTTTTTCAACGCCTCCAGTTCAGCGTTGTGCTCCTGTTTAACACATTTATTCATACAGTAAGGAATGCCCTGGTTTTGGGGGGCTAAAAGTACAGCGGATTGCTTAAGTCACATAAAAAAGTATTCGCTTGTATAGAGTATTCGCTTTAACCTGCTTTGCTGCAGAGAGGGTTTCCAAATGGCCCCGGGCTGTTATTGCTTTACCACAGGACTGGCCACCGTTTCTCCTTTTTTCACATCGGTGATGAGGAGCAGGTAGGTTCCAGGTGCCAGGCCGTTGAGGGACAAGGTGGCGGACGCCGCGGAAAATTGGGCCGTGCGCACCTGTTTGCCCCCTATGTCCAGCAGCTGTACGCTAATCCTCCGCCCACCGGTGTTATTGAAATGAAGCACATCGTGCACCGGCACGGGGTACACGGTGACCGCCCCGTTCCAGGTAGCAGGGTTGACGATGGCGGTCCACACCACGTTGATCGCAGCGGAACGGGCGGTGCAGCCGTTTTGGGTCACCTCGACGCTGTACAGGCCGGAGGTGGCGGCCACATGGCGCGAGGTGGTGGCACCGGCGATGGGAAGGCCGTCCTTGTACCACTGAATACCGCTGCTGGCGGCAACGGTCAGTATGTTGCCGTCCTGGAGGATAACCGGTTTTGCAGGCAGGGGGCGCGCCGTAACGACTACCTCCGGCGACATGTCCGAGGCGCAGTTGTTTTGTGTGCTGACGATTGAATAGCGGCCCGGCTGGCTCACCTCGAAGCTGTGCCCGGTGGCCCCGCTGATGGCTACGCTGTCTTTATACCATTGCATGCCCGTGGTGGCCGAAGCCGCCAGTACGATATTGCTTCCGGCGCAAAGGAAGGTGTCGGCGGGGCCGTTGATAAAGGGCGTTTGCGGCCTGGCATAAACCGCCAGGTTATAGCCGTTATCGGGGCTGGCCACGTAAGGGTGGGAGCTCACCACGCGCACCCGGTAGCCGGACCCCGCAGGGATATGGAAAGGGATCCTGGCCTGTACGGAGCCCGAAGCCGTACCCGCGAGGTGACCAATACCGGTGGGCCCTGGTGGGGACTGGAAGCTGCCCGAGGCATTACTGAGCTGGACAGTAAACCCGTTTTCGGGGCCATAAACCCCGGTGGCGGTAAAAGGAACGGTGAATTCTGTGCCGGCACAGCAGGAAAGGAGCGTGATGGAACCGATGGCCAGCTCATTGGTTCCTCCCTGCAGGCGGGCAATCCGGTTGCGGCCCATGCTATTGTACGCAGTGAAGTGGCCACCGATGAGGACTCTGCCGTCGGCCTGGAGCGCCAGGACGCTGACGGTATGGTTGGTGCCCCCGCCCGGGCTGTTGAAAGAAGCATCCAGGGAGCCATCGCCATTCAGCCGGGCGATCCCGTAACTGGTATAATTAAGGTTATTGGAAAAGGTGCCGTTACCGCCCACCAATATACGGCCGTCACGCTGGAGGGCGATAGCGGAAACGGGGCCGGCAGCTGTGCTGCCGGGGTTAAAGGAAGCATCCGGTGAGCCATCGCTGTTCAGGCGGGCTATGCGGTTGCGGGCCACGCCGTTGTAAAAGGTAAAGGAACCGCCGATGAGGATTTTTCCATCCCCCTGCCACACGATGGTGGAAACCGGATAGTTGGCCCCACTGCCCGGGTTGAACGAGGCGTCGAGGGTGCCGTCGCTGTTCAGGCGGGCGAGGTGATTGCGGCTGGCCCCGTCATACTCTGTAAAGGAGCCCCCGATGAGGATCTTGCCGTCCGGCAGCAGGGCCATGGTTGCGACCGTGCCGTTGGGGCCGCCACCGGGGTTGAACGAGGCGTCGAGGGTGCCGTCGCTGTTCAGGCGGGCGAGGCGAAAGCGGATGGTGTTGTTATAGGAGGTAAAGGAACCGCCAATCAGGATCCTGCCATCGTTTTGCAGAACCATCGTGTAAATAGTGCCATTGGCGCCGCTGCCCGCGTTAAAAGTAGCGTCGAGTGCCCCGTCGCTCCCGAGGCGGGTGATACGATTATGGGCCACGAAATTGAACAGCCTGAAGGCGCCCGCGGCCAGGATCTTTCCGTCGCTTTGAATGGCGGTGGCCAGGATAGCAGTATCGGCCCCGCTGCCGGGCTGGAAGGAGGCGTCCAGTATACCATCGCTGTTCAGGCGGGCTATGCGGTTGCGGGGCATGCCATTATAGGTGGTGAAGTCGCCGGCGACAATAAGCTTGCTGTCTGCCTGCATCGAGACGGAGAGAACAGGGCCTTTTGCCCCCGTGCCCCTGTTAAACGACGTATCGAGGCTGCCGTCGGGATAAAGGCGCGCGATGCGGTTGCGGGAGGTGCCGTCATAGGCGGTAAAGGAGCCCCCGATAAAGATTTTTCCGTCCCCGGCCAGGGTAAGGGCGCTGATGCCCTGGTTGGTGCCGGTGCCGGGATCGAAAGTGGCGTCAATATTACCATTGCCGGAAAGGCGGGCGATACGGTTGCGGGCCGTTCCCCGGTAGGACGTGAAGTCGCCCCCGATAAGGATGCGGCCGTCGGCCTGTACGGCCAGGGCCTGGATGGTGCCGTTGGCCCCGGTGGTGGGATTGAAGGAGTTATCGAGTCCGCCGTCTTTGTTCAGCCTTGCGATCCGGTTGCGGGTGGTGCCATTAAAGGTCGTGAAGTTGCCGCCGATGAGGATCTTGCCATCAGGCAGCACGGCCAGCGCGGTGATGGCGTTATTGACCCCTTTGCCGGGGTTGAAGGTGGCATCGGCACTGCCGTTACTGTTCAGGCGCGTAAGGTAATAGCGGATGGCGCCGCTTTGGTCGGTATAGGTGCCGGCCACCAGTATCCTGCCATCCTCCTGCATGGCCATGGTAGTAAGGCCGCCGGGCACGGCGCTGCCGGGATCGAAAGAGGGGTCCAGTTGGCCCTCGCGATCGAGGCGGGCGATATAATTACGGGCGGTGCCGTTGTAATAGTGAAACCATCCGCCGATCAGGATCTTGCCGTCGCCCTGCAGGACGATGGAATACACGGGACCGTTGGCGCCGCCGGGCGTGCCGTTGACCCCGCTGCCGTTGTTGAAGTAGGCGTCCAGCGAGCCGTCGGGGTCCAGGCGGGTCACGTAGTCGTGGTACCAGTTGCTGTTGTAGTCGGTAAAAGAGCCGCCGGCCAGCACCTTGCCGTCATTTTGCAGGGCCAGGCTGTGGACCGTACCATTAGCCTTGGTGGAACTGGCGTTAAAGCCGCGCGCCAGGCTGCCGTCGGCATTTAGGTGGGCTATGCGGTTGAGGGGGGTGCCGTTGCAGGCTGTGAAGTCGCCGCCGATAAAGATCCTGCCGTCGGTCTGCAGGGCGATGGTGCGGACCGTGCCGTTGGGGCCGTCTCCATTACCGTTGCCGACGTCGGTGGGGTTAAAGGTGGCATCCGGAAAGCCCGGCTGGCCGGATGCCAGAAAGGTGGTAGCAAGCAGGAGAAACGCAAGCAGGAGGTGTTTCATAAGGCAGTACGTCCGCGTGGGTACTAATGGCATGGGTTTCGGGCGCAAAAGAAAGAGGGTGGAGGGCTTGTTGGAAGAAGGGGTGTCCCGGGTGCAGTAGCGGGCCGGTATCGAAACGGTGGCTGTGGGCGGTGCAGGGGTATCTTCATAAGGAATGGTTTGGCTTTATAAAAATAGCAGATAATACCAATCTACCATATATTGAGGCCGTTAATTAGAAGTATAGGGGTTTTCTCGTATAGGCCTGTGGGTGATTGCAGGCCGCCCCTCCGGTGAGGGCGTGACCGCGCAACCTATAAACTTTGTTGAGGATACCCGTCAGGTCTTTCTTTTACGGACATCACGGTACACCAGGCGGTTGCGCTCTATTTTTACGAGGTGTACCCGCTCCGGCGGGGCCGCGTTCTTGTACCCCACCACGCCCCATGAAAGATGCACGTACAGCATCGGTAACCCTCATTGAAACTAGCCTGCGATGCCTGGAAAATCCATGATTCCAAACGGGAAGCCTATTTATTACCAAAACCTTTCTAATTATGAAAAGTACATTGTTACTGCCGCCGGAATCCCTCCTGGTGCTGACCCTCCTGTTTTCTCACTGTGCTTCCATCGTCTCCCGGACTTCTTATCCTGTTCATATCCACAGTTCACCGGATGGTGCCACCGTTAGCATCACCGACAAGAAGAGCAAAGAAGTGTTCAAGGGACAGAGCCCGGCCACGGTGACGCTGAAGAGCGGTGCCGGCTATTTTGCCAAGGCTGAATACCAGGTCAGGATCTCGGCTCCCGGTTACGCCGAACAGGTCATCCCGGTCAATTACCGGTTAAATGGCTGGTACTTTGGTAACCTGCTGTTAGGCGGAGTGCTGGGCATGCTGGTCGTCGATCCCATCACCGGCGCCATGTGGAGGCTGGACACCCCGGAGATCTTTGCCAGGTTGCAAAAGACCACGGCCTTCACCGAGGAGCCGATGCTGAGGATCATGGACATCAAAGACGTGCCCCAGGAACTGAGGGGGCAACTGGAGAGGGTTAAGTGAGACCTTCCTTTCCCGCAAAGCCAGCGTACAAAGGGCGGGCTTTTTTGTCTGTCTGGTAAGAGGTCCGCAGGACAAGGCTGCCGTACAGGCAATAAAAAAGGGTCACATTTTCATGTAACCCTTTGATTTTCAGTGCTCCCCCCTTCAGGACTTGAACCTGAGACCCTCTGATTAACAGTCAGATGCTCTAACCAACTGAGCTAAGGAGGAATTTCCCGTATTGGGAGTGCAAAAATAGGGTTTTTACAATTCCAACCAAATCTCTAAGCTTCTTATTTCGAGTGGATTAACGATTTTTTTTCCGGGGGCGGGGAGAGGGCATAAAACAAGGGTTCCAGGAGCGCTTTACCAACCACCTTGCCACTCTTTCATCAGCACCATTTCCTGGTGCACTACTAGTCAAACCTCTATGCTAACTGGTTCTGCTCCTTCAGGATAGCGACGGCATCCTTTATTACATGAAAGTTACCATCCATCTTGCCGCGCAGCGATACGGGCTGGTCGTTCTCCATGACAAAGTTTAATTCCTCCGGTAAGTTGGCCCGTTGGCGCTCGGGTTCACTCAGTAGGGGGCGCAAACTGTAATGGCTATCCATTTTGAACACATCAAAGGACACCTGGTTTTGGTGAATCACTCCGCCCGAACCTTTGTAGGGCACCTCTATTGTCA
>DASWYM010000133.1:0-2946 GCA_036404975.1 Chitinophagaceae bacterium | reverse complement strand
TGCTTTAAAGAATATTCCTTTGGCCTCAAAACTGGTTTGCCTAACAGCAAAAACCCTGCTGAAAATCGGTCAGCAGGGTTTTTCCCAAGTAGTTTTACGAGGCTTCCAGGCTTAGAATCCTAAAGATGTCATGGCGCTGTTGCCTGGGAAGGGCTTGTAGATTGCGGCTTGCGGCTTGAAGCTTCTTTCTATTAGAATTCCATTAGAATCCGCTGAAGCGCACCCCCACGTTGTAGGGCGTCTGGTCAAGTCCTTTCTCCCACATACTGCGAATGGCATGCGAGCCATAGAGCTTCACCGGGCCCAGGGTCAGTTCGCCTATATAGGACACTTTCCACTTGCGCAGCTCGAAGTTGTCGTGGAACTTATCCTTATTGTCGTCTTCTTTGATCTTCTGGCGGGCCGAATACAGGTAGCCTGCGCTCATACCGGCGCTGAAGCCAAAGCCCTTGTCGCGCTTAGGAGTAAAGTTGAAGTTCAGCATCATGGGCACCGTTACATAATCGGCGGCCAGCTTGTTCTTTTTCAGGCCTTTCCATTCCTGGTTGATGATGATGTAGGGGTTCCCTGCCACAGGGCGTTCTACGAGCATTACCTGCTCATTGTCGAAACGGTAATTATTCAGTTCTACGCCCAGGCCGTATTTCAGGTTCACCACGTGCTTGATCAGGTTGAGGCGCTGCTGAAAGGCCCAAATGTTCACGTTGACCGACTTGCCGGTGCGCAGCTCAAAGTCGTCTTCGGTCATGCCTTGTTGTAAAAAGCCGGAAGAGACGGCACCGGGATAAGTGGTCTGGTCGTTGAAGGAGGAAAAGCCCAGGTCTACCACCCACCAGTTGGTGCGCACGTTGGGGTTCTTGCGCTTTTTATGGTTCGAGATAGTAATGTTGCGGTGAGAAGAGTCGCTGCGGTCGCCTTTTTTGATGATGACCATGCCACCGATCTTAATGGTGTCAGCCTCTGCTTTTTTGGTGCTGTCCTGTTGGCTGAAACCGGCCAAAGCGATGCCTAATGCAAGTGTTGCAAGTATTATTCGTTTCATAATTCCTGTGTTGTTGGGTTATTTTAAACTAATGGTCAGGGCGCCTATCATCAGCTCGTCACCTTCGTTGGTCGGGTCAATTCCGGTGCGGCGCTCGATAAACCGGGTGGTCTTGCGTAGGAAGCCTCTCATAGAGCCCTTTTTATCGTTGTCCTCTCTGGCGACCGATCCGCGCGTATCGTCTCCGGTGGGGACTTCTATAGGGTTATACGTGGCAGTGGTCCGATCTGTTACAGCGGGATCGTTAATAATTTGTTGTGGTGCAGAGGCAATGGTCTCCACGCGGGAGCGGTCCATGGCGGGGTCGGTATCCACAGGCACGTTGGCGGCGATCACTACCGGTCCGGTTACATCCTCCCGGTAGTCGGCGCGGGTAGCCGTGCGGGCCACGGGGTTAGCGTCCACCGTGGTGGCGGCAACGGCCTGCTCTTCAGCCGGTGTATAAACAGGGGTAATAGATACGTCTGAAGAAGGAGTCGTTTCTGCCTCCGGGGTGGTTACCTCGGCAGTAGGGACGGAGGGCGCCGTAATCGGAGCCGGGATCGTAGCGGCAGGGGCATTGCCCATTGCCATGTCGCTGCCCGGTTGGTCACTGCCGTAATTATCCAGGTACCAGAAAGCGCCCCAGCTCACCAGGATCACGACGGCGGCAGCGCGCATCCAGAACAGGGGGCGTACCGACCTTTCGGTGCGGCGGTATAATTCTTCTTTATAGGGGTAAACGATCTTTTCGGTGGGGTCCAGCTTTGTCTTCAGCAGCAACTGGTGCTGGGCCTGCAGTTCCTTATTGTGCTCCAGTTCCCATTCCACCATCGCTTTTTCCTCGCCTTTCAGCTCGCCGTCGATATAAGAGAGGAGCGACTCATCAATATTGTTCATCTTCATGCTGTCGGCCATCAGGCTCTGCTTGTCCAGGAAGACCACAGGTTCGGCGTTCAGGCGGGTGGTGAGTAAAATGTCGAGCTCTTCCTGCAGGTCGGGGTGGGCGGCGGCAAAAGCTTCAACGGCGTCGCACTCTTCCGGGGTCAGTTCCCCGTCTACGTACAGCAGGAAAAAGTCCTCGTAGTTCGAGCGGGTAATATTGATATGTGGCTGGTTAGATGACATTTTCAACTTTTACTAGGTACTCTTTCAATTGCAGGCGGGCCCGGTGCAGGTATACTTTCACCTGGCTGCCGTTGAGCCCGGTGATCTGGCCAATCTCTTCGTAACTGTATCCTTCATAGTCTTTTAGCATTACCAGGGTTCGCTGGGTCTCGCTGAGCCTGGCAAGGGCCTCCTGCAGCACTGCGCGGGCATTGTCGACCGGGCGGTTCACCACCTTTACGTCGGGGTTGAACTCCTCCTTCAGGTAGATGCGCTTTACTTTCCGCAAGTGGTCGATCATGGCGTTGTACGCAATAGTGAACAGGTAGGATTTACTTTTCTCCGGTTCCACCTCGTCGCGGTTCCGCCACAGCTTCTCAAAAGCGGTTTGCACCACGTCGCGCGCGTCTTCTTCGTGCCGCAGGTTCTTTACGATAAAGCGGAACACGTTGTCGGCGTGCGCAGTAACACATTCATTGTATTCTTTCTCGGTCATAAATGCAGCGGGGCAGTTAGTGTTCTGTATGGTAAAACGGGCGGGTTGCCCAAAAGTTACAGGGGAGGGAAAGATTTTTTAGTAGGCCGAAACCGAACCCACGAACTGGCGCGACAGCGATTCCCACAGGAGCTCGCCACCCTTCACGTTTTCAACCTCTTCGGGGCAATTTACGTCTACGGAGCAGGTGTTGTTCATGGCTCTGCCGGTGAACGACAATAAGAGGACAAGAATGCCGGTAGCTAAGGCAAGGGTGATAAATAAGCTACTCAATCCAGGCTTTCTCATGACGTTAATTTATTGGTGAGACGAAGGTAGCGGC
>DASWYM010000132.1:0-2611 GCA_036404975.1 Chitinophagaceae bacterium | reverse complement strand
GCGTCCTGCCAGCCGCTGGCGGTTTTGAAGATGCCGGCATTACCCATGACCTCTTTACCCTTGCCGCTTACTCTGGACTGCTGGTCGTACTGGCTCTTGAAATAACCACCATTGCCATCGCGCACCACTGCCTGCTGGGGCCGTACAGTTGACGAAGAAGCAGTAGAGGCCGTTTGGGTGGGCTGTGTGCGCACAGGCTCCGGCTCTGCCTTCTTTACGGTCTCCGTCTGCACTAGCTGAGGCTGGGGCCTGGGCTTTTCTTCTGTTACGGTCTGCTCACGCACAGGAGCCGCCGCAGGCGTATGAGACGCAAGTTCGCCGGAGGTTACATAACCCACGATCAGTCGCTGGCCTACAGAAATATTATCGGTACTCAGGTTATTCCATTTGCGCAGGTTGGCCATCAGCACGCCATTGTTCTTCAGGCTTACGCGGTAAAGCCCTTCACGCTCTCCCACTACATAGTAAACGGGAGTGCCGCTATTGGCAGTTTGGGTAAAGTTGGCAGCCTGCAGGGGGATCGACAGGGTCTGGCCAACGTTCAGGCCATTGTTCATGTCGAGACCGTTGGCAGCGGCAATGTCTTTAGCAGGAATATTATAAAGGCGACCAATGGAATAGAAGTTCTCTTTGGGACTAACCGTATGGTTCAGGTATAATCCCTTGCCATTGTTATGAACAACGAGGTCGGATTGGGCAGCACCAACCAGTGAGCATAGGGATATAAGGCAAGCCAGCAGTGATTTTTTCATGGTGATATTGATTAGCTTGTACAAATATGAACATTATTTCTCAAAAGGTAAATCATTGTTCTGCTTCAATATACGCATTTCCTTAGGATAGTAATTGTTAATCCGGTTGGGCAATGCATTTATCCAGCCTAACGGGTGTTTTTCATAGCTAACTACCTGCCACCCAGTCTGTTTGGTGTCCACCTGGAACTCACCTCTTTGCAGGTATTTTACAGCCTGCTCATAGGTTAAAACCGTGGTGGGAACCCTATCGGAAAGCAGAGAACTTAAGGCCAATGCATGACCGGGCACCAGCTTATCACGCATCACCTGACCAATGGATGTACCGGCGTAGTAAACGTTCAGGTTACTCTTGATTATTGTGTAGTCGCCCGATAGCTTTTGCGGAATGGCCAGGATGGCGTCCCGGTCCTTGTAAAACTCCTGCCCGGCAGTGTTTACCCATTTCTCCAGCGCAGCCCTTTCGGCTTTAGTGGCCATCTCCAGCTTCCTTGTTCGTTGTTTTTCTTCGTACGCGGGAGCAGCTTTACGAAAACAGGAAAGGAAAAACCCCTCGCCCTTTACTTTATCGGGGAAAAAGCGGTACCCGAAAGCACCTTCTCCTGAAGTGGTGGGCACGATGCCCCACTCTGCGGCCACTTCCAGGAACAGGGGCTCCATGCCCTGTTCGCGGATCAGCCAGTCCCCTATTTCCTCGTCTTCTTCTTTAGAGTAGGAACAGGTGGAATAGATCAATACCCCGCCTTCTTTCAGGGCCGGCAGGGCATCGGAGAGAATGCGTTGCTGGCGCTGGCTGCAGAGGGCCACGTTGTTCAGGCTCCACTCGTCGATGGCTTCCGGGTCCCTGCGGAACAGACCGCTGCCGCTGCAGGGGGCATCGACCACCATTACATCAAACCAGCCGCCGAGACGGGAGAAGTGGGCCGGATCGTTGTTGGTGATCATCACGTTGGAGGCTCCCCACTTAATGATATTCTGTTCCAGGATCAGCACGCGGCTCTTAATGACTTCATTAGTCACCAGCAGGCTGTCCGGAGAGATCAGCGACTGCAGGTGCGTGGACTTTCCGCCCGGTGCCCCGCACAGGTCCAGCACCTGCAGGGGAACGGAGAGGTCAACGGTCTGGCGCAGTGCTTCTTCGAGGAACATACTGGAAGCTTCCTGTACGTAGTAGCAGCCGGCGTGAAAGAGCGGGTCAAAGGTAAACGAAGGCCGCTCCCCCAGGTAGTAGCCGAGGTGCGTCCAGGGGATGCGGGCGGCATCGGCAAGCTCCGTGGTATATATCCGGTCGCCGGCACTCCAACGGGCAGGGTTGATCCGCACGGAGGTCACCTGTTTACCAGATTCATGCACGGCAGTGAAGGCTTCGCGGTCAAAGCCCTTGACGTCTTGAAGGGATTGTAGTAATTGTTCAGGGAGGCGCACAGCTGCTGTTATCTTATCCTAAAAATACAAACATCATACGGTCCGGCCCGGACGCGTATGATGTTTGCCTGAAAGTTGCCTGATCAGAGGTTCTTGATCTCGCTAATTAGGTCCTGGAGCACCTTCTTGGAGTCGCCAAAAAGCATGGAGGTCTTGGGCCGGAAGAACAAGTCGTTCTCGATACCGGCATAACCTGGCTTCATGCTTCGCTTGTTCACGATTACGTTCTTAGCCAGTTCCACATCCAGGATTGGCATACCGTAGATGGGCGACGCCGGGTCGCTTTTGGCTGCGGGGTTCACCACATCGTTGGCTCCCAGTACCAGCACAACGTCGGTGGTGGGGAATTCATCATTAGCCTGCTCCATTTCCAGCAGCCGGTCGTACGATACGTCGGCTTCGGCCAGCAAAACGTTCATATGCCCGGGCATCCG
>DASWYM010000131.1:0-14192 GCA_036404975.1 Chitinophagaceae bacterium | reverse complement strand
CGGATAAGTGGTCTTGGGTAGGCCATCGAGGCAATGGACACAGAGGTAGTGTTCCTGATCCAGCGTATCGGTGCCGCAGCCTTCGCACACGTGCGGATAGGCCAGGTGGAGGAGGGCTTCTTTTATAGTATGCAGCAGGCGCATGGCGACACTATTAAGGTACGAAGACTGAACCAGGATTCGGAATGGCTTATAGACATCATTGGCAGAAAAGCACCTTGTTCTTCGCTAAACGACCAGCCGGAAACGGTTGGTTTTTTTATATCCATCCAAATCTTTCCCCTCCTAATTCCTTCTCCCTAATCCCTAATTCCTTCTCGTCAGAGGAGGGTATAAGCCATATATAACCCATATATAAGCCATATATAAAGCATATATAAGGCATCTCTTTAAAGGGATGGCTTATATATGCCTTGAATATGCTTTGAATATGGGTTGTACCGGTCTTTTATTGGGTGAACAGCGGCTGTAAAGCAGGTGTATGGGGGCAGAGGACCAGGTGAAAATGAAAAGCCCCGGCAGGGACCGGGGCTACATGCGTTCAGCTATAAATAAGGACTCGCTTCTTTAACGCCTCTTCAGGCGCCGGTGGTTAGAATAAATACTGGTACACTTCCTCCACCCGTCCCATGCTCACCACTTCAATGTTGAAGCGTTTCTTCACCAGGCCCTTGCCGCTGTACTTGGAGATGATGATCTTTTCAAAGCCCAGTTTCTCGGCCTCGGCAATGCGCTGCTCCACGCGGTTCACCGCCCGGATCTCGCCACTAAGCCCTACCTCGCCGGCAAAGCAGATGTTGTGCGACACGGGGATGTCCTCGTAGGAGGAGAGCAGGGCGCACAGCACGGCAAGGTCAATGGAAGGATCTTCCACTTTCAGGCCGCCGGCGATGTTGAGGAAGACGTCCTTCACCCCGAAGTGAAAGCCGCCGCGCTTTTCCAGCACCGCCAGTAACAACTGCAGGCGGCGCAGGTCAAAGCCGCTCGCGGTACGCTGCGGGGTGCCGTACACCGACTGGGTAACAAGGGCCTGCACTTCGATGAGCAGGGGGCGCTGGCCTTCCATAGTGGCGGCAATGGCGATGCCGCTTAGCTGGTCTTCCTTTTGGGTGATGAGGATCTCGCTCGGGTTGAGTACCCCGGTCATGCCGGTATCGCTCATCTGGTAAATGCCCAGTTCGGAAGTGCTGCCGAAGCGGTTCTTCAGGGTGCGCAGGATGCGGTAGGCATAGTGACGGTCGCCCTCGAACTGCAGCACGGTGTCCACCATATGCTCCAGGATCTTGGGACCGGCAATGGAACCCTCCTTGGTAATGTGGCCAATAAGAAAGACCGGTGTGTTGGTTTCCTTGGCAAACTGCTGGAACTCGGCGGCCGTCTCGCGGATCTGTGATACCGAGCCCGGAGAAGATTCTATAAAGGGTGATTCCAGGGTTTGTATCGAGTCGACGATAATCAGCTGCGGCTTCAGTTTCCTGATTTCGCTGAAGATGGTCTGTGTCGATGTTTCGGTGAGCAGGTAGAAGTTGTCGTTTTGCATGCCCAGGCGGTCGGCGCGCATCTTTATCTGTTGCTCGCTTTCCTCGCCCGATATATAAAGCACGATGGCGTCCTGCATTTGCAGGCCCATCTGCAGGAAGAGGGTCGACTTACCGATGCCTGGTTCGCCGGCCACCAGCACAATACTGCCCGGCACGATGCCGCCACCCAATACTCTATTGAGTTCGGTGTCGGTGGTGACGAGACGGGGCGTGTCTTTGGTTTGAATGCTGGCGAGGGGCTGGGTCTTGCGGCTGCTGCCATCACCCGAGTAGGAGACCCAGTCGTTACCACCTTTCTTTTGTTCTTTCTGTATGAGTTCTTCAACAAACGTATTCCACTGCTGGCAGCCCGGGCACTTGCCTAACCACTTGGCACTCTCGTGGCCACAGTTCTGACAGAAGTATGCTGTTTTTACTTTCGACATGGATAAAAATTACGCGGTACTAAAAGTAGATGTTCTCGAAATGAGGCAGTCGTAAAAGACGCAAAAAGGGGAGGAAAATTATAGTAAAAAGGGCTGATCTGACGACCAACCCTTTTACTTACTAACCCATTAAATTCTAGCACTAAATTACAATTCTACCCCACATTACAAAATTATTTTTTGCCGCTGTGCATAACTTTTGCAGGATTTTATATAAAGTTTTCTAAACGGGATGGAGGTGGTAAGTTGCTGAACATCAAAAACTTAGACTACTAAATGGCAGAGCTTAAAAAAGGGGAGGTCTGCTAAACTGTCAGCCTCTTCAGGAGAAAATTTCCACACCTGTCAAATTTGTAAGCTTTTGGCAAAAAACTGGCTTTTGGGCCCGCCAAAGGGGGATTGGTTATACATTTGAGGTATAAGACTAAAACAGATTTATACGATGACACCATCAATCATGATCGTTTCGCTGATTTTTATCGGAATAAGTATGCTGGTCTCTGCCATTATGAAGAGCCGCTTCAAGGCATACAGCAAAATTCCCCTGCAGGCCCGCCTGACCGGTAAGGAAGTGGCGGAGCGAATGCTCCGGGAGAACGGGATTTATGACGTAAAAGTAGTGTCCGTACAGGGCTTTCTGAGCGACCACTACAACCCGGCCAATAAGACAATTAATTTAAGCCCAGAGGTTTATAGCAATTATAGCGTGGCAGCAGCGGCCGTGGCGGCCCACGAAACCGGCCACGCCATCCAGCACGCCACGGCCTATGCCTGGTTAACCTTACGGAGCAAACTGGTGCCGGCGGTACAGTTTAGCTCTACCATTGTAAACTGGGTCTTGCTCATCGGGGTGTTTATGGCTGCATCGGGTAACGCTACCCTGTTGCTGATCGGTATTGGCCTGTTTGCCGCTACGGTGCTCTTCTCCCTGGTAACGCTGCCAGTGGAGTTTGACGCCAGCCGCAGGGCCCTGGTGTGGTTGCAGAACACGAACGTGACCTCGCCCCAGGAGTATCCCAAGGCCAAGAATGCCCTTACCTGGGCGGCCATGACCTATGTAGTAGCGGCCCTGGCAGCGGTGGTCACCCTGCTTCAGTACGTGATGATCTATATGGGAGCCCGCGACCGGGAATAAGGAATACGTGAGACGTGGGACGTCAGACGTGAAAACGGCGTCTCCGGTACCTTAAAATCTTCAATGTGTGGAAAGGTGCACTTCGGTGCACCTTTTTATTTCCCTGTAAATGAATGATAAAGGGCTGGTATGGAAATTTCAATAATGTGGGTAGAGAGCTAACATATGAAACCCATTATCGTTACCCTTTTGGCTCTGAGCCTGGTATCGTGCAAAGATCTGTTCCAGTTTAGCCCGAACGAGGTACGGTTGGAAGAACACGAAAAGAACCTGAACCAAAAGAACATACAGAAGATACAGTCCATGCACCCGCGGGAGAACTTCCGGTTCATCCTGATCGGGGATTCGCAGCGCTTTTACGACGAGGTGGAAGACTTTGTGGCCAGTGCCAACACCCTGGACGATATTGCCTTCGTGGTGCTGGCCGGAGATATTACCGACTTTGGGCTTAATAAAGAGTATCGGTGGATAGCCGATCGCCTGAACAAGCTGAAAATGCCCTACATCGGCGTGATCGGTAACCACGATATGCTGGCCAACGGCCGGGAGGCCTACCGCCAGATGTTCGGGCAGGAAAACTTCTCTTTTACCTATGCCGGCACCAAGATCGTCTGCCTCAACACCTGTTCCAACGAGCGGGGCTTTGATGGCACCATTCCCGATATGCCCTGGCTGACCAAAGAGCTGTCCGATACCCTGAGCTACGAAAATGCCTTTGTGGTGTCGCACATGCCGCCCTTTGATGCCGGGTTCGATAAGCGCATGGAGCAGTCCTACGCACAACTGATGTCCTCCTCAAAGCGGATCAGGCTATCGCTGCACGGCCATAAGCATACAGCCTTACGCACCAGCCCTTACGGAGATGGGTTTGAATACCTGGTCACGGGGTCGATGAGCAAGCGGGCCTATTATATCATTTCGGTAGGCGAGAAGGGCTACCATATAGAGGAAAGGGACTATTGATATGCAAAAAGGATGGATGATCATAGTGGGATGCCTGTTGCTAAGCCTGCCGGCGGCTGCCAAAGACACCAGCAGGCGCAGTAAACTATTGCCCGACCATCTGAAGGTGCAGTATGCCGGCGGCATAGGCTTTGTTTCGCTGGGGCTGGGCTACCAGAGCCGGGGTGAACAGCTGGAGGGCGACTTCTACTATGGTTATGTGCCCAAAAGCGTTGGAGGGGTTTATATCCATGCTGTTTCCAGCAAGCTTACCTGGCACATGGTAAAGAAGCTGCAGGCAAAGTCATTTGAGCTGCGGCCGCTGTCGGCAGGGCTGCTTGTAAGCTATACCTTTGGCAAGCAATACTTTTTGTTTTGGCCGGAAAACTATCCCTATTCCTATTACGACTTCCCTACGGCCCTGCATGCGGGGGTATTTATCGGGGGGCGGGTGGATAAGCCTTTTAAAAACGGCCAGCGGGTAGGGTTGTATTACGAGCTGGGCTCCAACGACCGCGAGATCTCCTCGTACGTGGTCAACCGCAGTTCTCTCAAACTTACTGATATCCTCAACCTCGCTATAGGTATTCGAACTTCGTTTTAAATGGGCTTCCCGGCGACCTATTAAAAGGAAAAGCCTCCCGAGGGAGGCTTTCCGGCAAATCGTTGGGCAAGCTTAGAGCTTAATTTCTTCGCCTTCCTGGTCAAAGAACTTGAAGTCGGTAAGGTGGTAAGTGGTATCGGGCTTGATGGTGATATTCTGCCTGTATTTGCGTTTCCACTTATAGGCTTTACTCCACAGCCAGCCCTTGGTCAGGTAAGCATGCAGGATGGGGCTTACCGAAATGGTCAGGTTGCGGTGCTTATGAGTGATCAGGTAGCTGAGGTTCTTTTCGATCTCGTCTTCCAGGATCAGTGTTGAAGCAATCTTGCCGGTACCCTGGCAGGAGGGGCACACTTCCTCGGTTTTGATGTTCACTTCGGGACGCATCCGCTGGCGGGTGATCTGCATGAGGCCGAACTTCGAAATTGGCAGCACGGCATGCTTGGCCCGGTCGGGACGCATAAAGCCTTCCATGGCTTCCACGATCTTCCTCTTGTTGTCGGGCAGCTTCATATCAATAAAGTCCACCACGATAATCCCCCCGATATCCCTCAGTCTCAGCTGGCGGGCAATCTCTTCGGCAGCCTCCAGGTTGGTCTCCAGGGCGTTCTGCTCCTGGTTGTTACTGACGCTTTTATAACCGCTGTTCACGTCAATGACATGCAGGGCTTCGGTGTGCTCGATGATTACGTAGGCACCGCTATTCAGGTTGACGGTCTTTCCAAAGGACGATTTCACCTGCTTGGTAATGCCGTACTGGTCAAAGATCGACACCCCGTTGGAGTGCAGAGTTACGATGTCTGCTTTTTCCGGGGCCACCTTCTGAATGTAGTTCTTCGCATCGGTGTAAATTCCCTTGTCATTGGTTACGATGCGGTTGAAGTCTTCGTTCAGCAGGTCGCGCAGGATGGAGGTGGTCTTTGTCTGCTCGCTCAGGATCTTGGCCGGGGCCACGGCACCTTTCAGGTTCTTCTGGATCTTCTCCCAGGTAGCCACCAGTTCGGAAAGGTCTTCGTGCAGCTCGGCAGTGTTCTTGCCTTCTGCCGCCGTGCGCACAATCACCCCGAAGTTCTTCTTCTTGATCGACTCCACGATGCGCTGCAGGCGCTTACGCTCCTCCGAGGAGTGGATCTTGCGTGATACGGCTACAATGTCGTTAAAAGGGGTCAATACCACGAAGCGGCCCGGCAGCGAGATCTCGCAGCTCAGGCGTGGGCCTTTGGCTGCGATGGGTTCTTTGAGGATCTGTACCAGGATGTTGGGCTTTCCGCTCAGTACTTCGTTGATCTTGCCGGTCTTGATAATTTCAGGCTCTACCTGGAACTGGCCGAAGTCCATGCCTTCCGGCGTCTTGTCATTAATAGCTTGCTGGGTAAATTTCAGCAGTGATTTGGCGTAGGGGCTCAGGTCGGTGTAGTGCAGAAAAGCATCCTTTTCAAAGCCCACATCCACGAAAGCGGCGTTCAGGCCGGGGATCAGTTTCTTTACTTTACCGAGGTATAAGTCTCCCACCGCAAAGCGGCCATCTGCTTTTTCGCTATGTAATTCGACAAGCTTCTTGTCTTCCATTAATGCGATGTCCACGCCATTGGCGCCCGCATTGATAATTAATTCTTTGTTCACATTACTACAGCTTTATGTACGAATAAATCTTTTTGCCGAATATAGCACCATTATACCGGTATGCTGCAGTAACCTTTTGAAATGATGGATGAAGGAGCAATTTGATGGGAGGGTTGCAATCGGTACCTTGGAATCAGCAAAAAGGATAAACCGGGGACAATGCGATTGTCCCCGGTTGGGCAGAACTCAAGAAGTTACTTACGCTTCTTATGGCGGTTCTTTCTTAATCTCTTTTTACGTTTGTGCGTTGCTATCTTATGACGCTTTCTTTTTTTACCACAAGGCATACTCTGTTACTTATTTATAGTTTACGTAATTATTTACTTAGCTGTGCTATCCGTTTTTCTACTTCTCCCCTTAACGCCGGTATTTCAATGAGGGCCAGGCTGCGCCGGTACCACTGTACCGCCTGCCCTTTGTCGCCCTGCCGCTCGTAAATGTCCGCCAGGGTCAGGATCGCCTCCACATTGCGCGGGTCCAGTGCCACTACCTTCTGGTAGCGGACAATAGCCCTGTCCGGTTGGTTCGACATCAGCGACGCCCGTCCCAGGGTCAGCTGGGCATAGACATTATTCGAATCTTTTTCCGCGACCTCCCTGATTTTGCCAAGGCCTTCCATCGGGTTGGAAGAAATGCCGGCGAACAGCAGGGTGGCTCCCAGACCTACCTGGGCGGAATCACTTTCCGGGTTAAGTTTCAAAGAACGCTCAAATAAATCCTTGGCTTGCAGACCTTTCCATTGCTTTAGCGCCGGGCTTTCTTCAGTCTGCAGGTTGTCCAAAAATAAATGGGCTGCAAAGGTGAGGGATTTTTCTGAATTTTCCAACCGGGCCGCTTCGCCGGTATACCAAGCATAGGGCTCAAAGATGCGCGCCGTATCCTTCCAGAAGCGGGCCAGCTGGTGGAATACGTGCTATTTCTGGGACGCAACGTCCCCGCGGGTAATGCTGTTTTCTAAAAAGTTAATTCGGGCCACCTGCCCGGGAGCGAGGGCTTCTTTAGCATGGTGCAGGATGGAATCAATAGTAATTCCGCCCGGCTGCACGGTGGAGGCAGCAGGGATCTGTTTGGGTTTTGCACCAAATATATCGTCTTGTGTAAATGCGTAAATGCCTAAGGTTAACAGGAGTACGACTCCTGCCACGATCCACTGGGGTCTCTTCACGAAAAAGTTTTCGCAAAGTTACTCTACCGTACTCGTTTTCTTCACTTCAGCGATAAATTCTTTTGCCGGCTTGAACGCAGGAATGAAGTGCTCAGGGATATGAACCGCTACATTCTTTTTGATGTTACGTCCAATCTTGGCCGCACGCTTTTTGGTGATAAACGAGCCGAAACCACGGATATAGATGTTCTCGCCTTTGGAAAGCGACTCCTTGATTTCCTTGAACATTGACTCCAGGGTAACCAATACATCTACCTTGGGAATTCCTGTCTTTTCTGAGATCTGGTTGACTAAATCAGCTTTTCTCATAGCAAAGTTTGACTTTTTGTTAAAGCAATTTACTATTAAATATAATGATTGTCAATAGCATACAGCATCTTTATGCACTATTTTGTTGCTTTAATGTGGAAAATGGCCAAAAAAAAGGTATATACGGTTGAATTTGAGCATCCTACGGCGAAAAACTTCGTCCGCAAGCTCATCCATTGGAACCGTACTGCCAATGACCGGGCCATGCCCTGGAAGGGAGAAAAGGATCCATACAGGATCTGGCTCAGTGAGATCATACTCCAGCAGACCCGGGTAGAGCAGGGGCTTGGCTATTACCACCGCTTTATTGAATCCTATCCCACCGTGCACCACCTGGCCGCAGCCCCCGAACAGGAGGTGTACAAGCTCTGGGAGGGCCTTGGCTACTACAGCCGCTGTCGCAATCTCATACATACCGCAAAATATATATCCGGGGAGCTGAATGGGGTGTTCCCTGCCGATTACGAGGCTATCCTCGCCCTGAAAGGGGTAGGCGCCTACACTGCCGCTGCCATCGCTTCCTTTGCTTATAATAAAACCTACGCTGTGCTCGACGGCAACGTCTTTCGCGTGCTGTCGCGCCTCTTTTATATCGACGAGCCCATCGATACCACGGAGGGGAAAAAATACTTCACCTCGCTGGCGCAAAGCCTGCTGCCCCACGACACGCCGGGCGAGTACAACCAGGCCATTATGGACTTTGGCGCCGTAGTGTGCAAGCCCTCACCCGACTGTGCCGCCTGCTTTTTTAACCGCCACTGCAAAGCCTTCGGGCTCGACAAGCAGCTGGCAGTACCAGTAAAGAGCAAACGAACTTCGGTGCGCGAGCGCTGGTTCAACTACCTCGTCCTGGAGCACGAAGGCGCCATGGCCATCGAACAGCGGCTGCAAAAAGACATCTGGCAAAACCTGTACGAGTTCTTCCTGCTGGAAACCAGTCAAAAAGAATCGCCCAAAGAAGTGTTGGCACAATGGCGCAAAAGCTACGGGGTGCCCGCCACAGCTTATAAAATAGTAGGGGAGGAGCAGCGGATGACCCAGCGCCTATCTCATCAGCTTATTCATTTCTCCTTTATCCGCCTGAGCCTGCACTACCGGCTAGCTATCAGGGATATACAATGGGTAGATGCTGTCACCCTCCATCAATATCCCTTTCCCCGCACCCTGCAAACCCTTGTGCAATCCTTGCAGATGCCCCAACCTTAGCCATTGCTGGCAAAAAATTTGTTACATTTTAAGTAACTTAATGGAAGGATAAGGAAGGCGATCTTTTAATCAGAAAAAAGTAAGGTATGAGAGGCGTAAACAGAGTCATGTTAATAGGAAATCTAGGCAAGGATCCCGATGTCCAGTTCCTGGACGGCAATATCGCAGTAGCCAAGTTCCCTTTAGCCACCACCGAAACCTTTAAAGACCGCTCTGGTAAGCTGGTCTCCCAAACCGAATGGCACACCGTGGTGCTTTGGCGCGGCCTGGCCGAGTTGGCCCAGAAGTACCTGCACAAAGGCAGCCTTGTGTATATAGAAGGGCGCCTGCGCACCCGCAGCTGGGAAGACAAGGAGGCCAACCGCAAGTTTGCCACCGAAGTGGTGGGCGATAACCTTATTATGCTCGATAAGCGTACCGAAGGCGGGGGCACCCATCCCGGGGTGGCGCACCACGAGCCCGGCGCCGAGCCGATACCCCCTCCCCCGGTCGACGAAAATGAGGATTTGTCTTTTTAATGCAATAAATTAAAATAAATTTGTAACGGGTAAGCAGGCAGGTGTAATCCTGCCTGCTTAATTTCGATTGTTCACCAAAACCTAGACTTTGGACTATCACTCGGTCAATAATTTATTACATACCTATATATTTACCCTATTAGCCGCTAATCCGCAAAGCGCCGTCTTCCTGGTGGTCTTGCTTGTTATCCTGCTCCTGCTAAGCTTCATTACCTCGGGTGCCGAGGTGGCCCTCTTTACCCTGCAGACCCGCGACGTTAACATGCTCAAGACTAAGCAGCATGCCGCCGCCCGCCGCATCACCACCCTGCTCGACGAACGCAAGGCCGTGTATACCTCGCTGCTCATCTCCAGCACCTTTTTCAATATATCGATCATCATACTCGCCAACTTTCTCCTCAACGAGATGATCCAGCTGGGCACCGTCAACATCGGTATCCCCATCAACCTCGACCTGCTGGTGCGCATCCTGATCATCACTTTTGTGCTGGTGCTGGTCTGCAAGATCCTGCCCAAGGTATGGGCCACCCAGAACAACCTGCGCTTCGCCTACGGCGTGTCGGCCGTAGTGGAGGGGCTGCACTTGTTGCTGCGTCGCCTGAGCCTCCACATGGTCGACATCGCCGATAACATCAGCCAGCGCAGCGGCGTGCACGAAATGCAGACGGCTACCATGCGCGAGCTCGACGCCGCCATCGATATCAATACCGAGGAAACCTCCCTGGAGGAAAAGAACATTCTGAAGGGTATCGTTAAATTCGGCAACATCTCGGTGCGCCAGATCATGAAGTTTCGCCTCGATGTCAACGGCATCGACTACAATATGTCCTTTGGCGACCTGAAGCGGTCGATCGAAGAACTGCACTACTCGCGCCTGCCGGTCTATAAAACCAACCTCGACGACATCGTAGGCATCCTGAACACCAAGGACCTGCTGCCCCACCTCAACGAGTCCGGCTTCGACTGGCATGTGCTCATCCGCCAGCCTTTTTTTGTGCCAGAGAGCAAGCTCATTAAGGACCTGCTGAAGGAGTTCCAGGCCCGCCGCATCCACTTTGCCATCGTGGTGGACGAGTTCGGCGGCACCAGCGGTATTGTCACCATGGAAGACATCCTTGAAGAGATCATCGGCGACATCCGCGATGAATTCGACGAGGAGGAAACCTCCGTGCGCTCCATCGATGACAATACCTATATCGTCGACGGCAAGATCATGCTGCACGATATGTGCCGCGCCTTGCGCCTGCCCCTCGACACTTTCGACAAGGTAAAGGGCGAAAGCGACTCGCTGGCCGGCCTTGTGCTGGAGATCGCCGGCGAGTTTCCCGAAGTGAACGAAACCATTTCTTCGGGCGATTTTAAATTTACCGTGCTGGAAGTCCTCAAAAACCGTATCAACACCGTTAAAGTCACCATCGACCTGGATCATGAAGTGTAAAGCCCTCCTGGCCGTTTTTCTCCTGGCCCTCCTGACCGTAGCCTGCAACAGCGATTATGTCGTCAAGCCCCGCGGCTACTACAAGATCGACTTCCCGCAGAAGCAGTACCGGAAATTTGATCAGCCGGGCTATCCCTATACGTTCGAATACCCTTTGTACGGGCAGGTCACCAAGGACTCGCTCTTCTTCGATGAGCAGGCCGAAAACCCCTACTGGCTCAATATCGACTTTCCCCAGTTCAACGGCCGCATCCACCTCAGTTATAAAGTGGTTGGCCGCAATAACTTCGACTCCCTGGTCAACGATGCCTTCACGATGTCGTACAAGCAACACACCTACAAGGCCTCCGCCATCGAGCCCCAGCCCTTCACCACGCCCAACGGGGTGGAAGGCGTTTATTTCACCCTCAAGGGCAATACCGCCACCGGCAACCAGTTCTTTGCCACCGACACGGTGCGCCACTTCCTGCGCGGTGCCCTCTATTTCTCCGCCACCCCCAACGAGGACTCGCTCCGCCCCGTCAACCAGTTTCTTAAAGCCGACCTGCAGCACCTGATTAATACGCTGCAATGGCGTTGAGCCGGGAGGAGTGGTGAGCGACCAATGGTGAGCAGAGCCGTGAATGGTCAATCGTCAATCGTGAAAAGGGCTGCCGCTAGCTCTCTTCTGCAGTATTCTTTTACTTTTCTGAAGGTTTTCCCGCCTGTCAAGTTGAACCTGGTTCAGCATCTTTCTCTTTGTACGTGAGGCAAAAGCAGCGCTTCCTGGAGCATATCCCGACCCTATTCCGATGATGTTCCGACGATGTCCCGACCCTTTAAAGAGTCGGGACATCGTCGGAACATGGTCGAAGCATCGTCGGGACATGGTCGGAACATCCTGCCTTCGGAGTAGAAGTGATTACGAACCAGGGACAAGTGATTAGGCTAGGTGTTGTTTAGATAAAGAAGGTTGGTGGTTAAACGCTCTTGACTCCTTTCAAGGGTATGGGGAAATGACTCCATGCCCTGGCAGCCTGATCACACAGCTTGGTCTTAATCCTTCCAATCCCACCAAATCATGGTTCAGACATCCTAAAAGAAATGCCAAATCACCAGGCTTTACTCATCACTCACCACTCACCACTCACCAACTAAGCCTACTTTTGCACGAAATTCGAAGAAGTGATAGCAATCGACAATATCCTGGTGAGCGATGAAGTGGTGGAGGCCAAGTTTGTCTGCGACCTGCACAAGTGCAAGGGCGGCTGCTGCGAGGACGGCGATGCCGGTGCCCCGCTGGAGAAAAGTGAGCTCAAAGAACTGGAGGCTCATTTCAACGTTATCAAGCCCTACCTTACACAGGAGGGCCTCGATGAGATCAAGCGCCAGGGGCTGTACACCTACGACCGCGAGTTCGGTTTTGTGACCCCTACCATCAACGGAGGCATCTGCGCCTACGCCTTCCGCGACGAGCACAGCATCATTAAGTGCGGCATAGAAGCGGCTTACCGCGATGGCAAGCTCGATTGGAAGAAACCTATCTCCTGTCACCTCTATCCTATCAAGATCCATAAGACGAAGACCTATACCACCCTCAATTACGAGCCACGCGACCCGATGTGCAATCCTGCCTGCGCGCTCGGTAAGAAGGCCAAGGTGCCGGTATACGAGTTTTTAAAAGAACCCCTGGAACGCAAGTTCGGTGCTGAATTTTACACTACTTTACACCAGATAGCCGTAGAACATTTCCAGGAAAAAGTGAAATAAGAAGCATGTCTGAGCAGTCTTCCACCTTTGATGCCAAAAGCGCCGTTAAGGCCGCCGACCGCGAGCACCGCCGTAAGATCAATTTCAATATTGCCCGCTACAATGCCGTTGTACCGCAGGGCAAGAAGCAGTATACTGATGTGAACCTGGCCCGCGAGAAGGCGAAGAACGCCAAGTGGAAGGCCATCGAGACGCTGGACAAGCAGCTGGAGGCCTTTGAGGCTAACCTGGAGCGCCGCGGCGGCAAAGTGCTTTGGGCCGAAACGGCTGAACAGGCCCTGGAAGAGATCCTGAAGATCTGTAGAGAGAAGAATTGCCGCTCGATCGTGAAGAGCAAGAGCATGGTGACCGAAGAGATCCACCTGAACAAGTTCCTCGAGAAAAACGGCATTGAAAGCGTGGAGACCGACCTGGGCGAGTATATCCAGCAGCTCGACGGCGAGCCGCCTTATCATATTGTAACGCCGGCCATGCACAAGAGCAAGGAAGACGTGGCCCGCCTCTTTGCGGCCAAGCTCGGCACCGATCCCTCGCTTACTCCCACCCAACTTACGTTGGTGGCGCGGGAGAAACTTCGCGAGAAATACCGCCAGGCCGAGATCGGCATCACGGGCGCTAACTTTATCGTGGCCGACGTGGGTGGCATCGCTTTAACGGAAAACGAGGGCAACGGCCGCCTTTCCTGCTCCTGGCCCAAGACCCACATCGTGGTGGTGGGCATTGAAAAAGTGCTTCCCTCTCTTTCGGACCTGGCCCTGTTCTGGCCCCTGCTCGCTACATTTGGTACGGGGCAGAAGGTAACGGTATATAATTCTATCATTTCGGGTCCCCGCCAGGCCGGTGAAGTGGACGGTCCCGACGAGATGTACGTGATCCTGCTGGATAATGGACGCACCAACCTGCTGCAGAATCCCAAGACCCGCGAGAGCCTCTACTGCATCCGTTGCGGCGCCTGCCTCAACGCCTGCCCGGTCTATAAAAACATTGGCGGCCACGCGTACGGTACTACGTACAGCGGTCCCATCGGATCGGTCATTACCCCGCACCTGCGCGACCTGGGCGAATACAAGCACCTGAGTTACGCCTCTTCACTCTGCGGCAATTGCACCGAAGTGTGCGCGGTGAAGATCAACCTGCACGAACTGCTGCTGGAGAACCGCAAAGAGGCGGTGGAAAGCGGCGCCTCCACCTTTGCCGAACGCACGGCCTGGAAGATGTGGAAACAAGCCATGCTGCACCGTTCGATGCTGAACCTGGCACCCGGCAACGTGAAGGGCTGGGTGGTGAACAACTTCGTGAAGGACTGGAAGAAGGGCCGCGGCGACATCAAGTTTCCCCAAAAGACCTTTGCGCAGCAGTGGAAAGAGCGGAAGAAGAAGTCGTGAGTCTGGTGTCGGGAGCCGGGAGCCATATTACTTCGTTCCGATAAGGGGTTATTGTGCGTTGCTCATAGTAACAGAATCTAAATTGCTCTAACTTTCACGGGTGATAGTTTACAGCCATACCATAACGCCGCGCCTGCAGTACGTGCTTCGTT